>CAKOLD010000060.1 GCA_934096015.1 uncultured Bacilli bacterium | reverse complement strand
CTCTACTTCATATGTATTTTTTATAATAGTTTCTAATTCCTCTTCTTTACCTTTATTAACGTTAATATTTTTTAATTTTTCATATGCATCATTTTTTTCTTCAACACTAGCTTTTTCATTTAATAAAACACTTTGTAAATCTTCCATTTCTGCTAAAACACTTTCATCACTTTCAATACGTAATGATGCCAAAACATCACTTTCTTTAATAGAAATAGTTTCTTTTTCTTCTGTTTTATTATTAACATTTTTATTTGCCATAGTTGCTAAACTAGTTGTAGGCATAGAAATATAGTATACTGCTAAAACAAGAATAATACTAAAAAGGGTTAAAAACCACAAGCTTTGTTTATTAATCATTTATATCCTCCTAGAACTATTAAATTATATTTATAGTTAAGTTAAATATTCCTATATAAATAAACTAATTCCGTAAAAAAAGATTCTAAAAATTTTTCTCCACATAATAAACTCCTTTCTAATCTTTCAACCTCTACTTATATTAATAACCTTTTATTAGTGTTTTCCTTTAAAATAAAATAAAGAATATGTTATAATTTAAAAAGGTGAGATTATGAATACTTTTATAATAAAATCTTCAAGTCTTCGTTTATTAAATGAAGAAATAAAAAAAATAACCAATAATGAAAAAAATATCATAACATTTGATGCTGAAGAAATAAGTATTAATGAAATTCTTGAAGAATGTAATTATTATTCACTATTTAACGAAAAAAAATATGTCATAGTAAGAAGTATGAAATATTTTTCTAATAAAGCAGACTATAAAAAAGAAAATGACATTATCAAACAATATTTAGAAAATGAAAATCCTAATACTATAACCATATTTATTTGTAATGATATAAATTTAAGAAATAGTAATGTAAAATTAATTAAAGATAATAAAAATTTAATTATTATAGAAGAATTAGTAAAAGATAATTTAAATAATAAAATAAAAGAGTATTTAAAAAATAATAATTTTAAAATAGATAATAAAGCTTTAGAACTTTTAATAAAAAAATGTATATCTAATTATGACATAATATTAAATGAGTTAGATAAAATATTTCTTATAAAAAAAGATTACTTTATCACTATCGATGATATAAAAGAATATTGTTCTAGTATGGTAGAAGACAATTTTGAATTTATAAATGCTGTTGTAAATAAAAAAATAGAAATGTTTGATTATTTAAATAATTTAATAGAATTAAAAACTGAACCAACTATTATATTAGGACAAATTATAAGTCAGTTTAAACTAATATATACAGTACAAGTAGGTCTAGAAACTTATTCTCAAGATGAAATTGCCAAAAAATTAAAAGTTCATCCTTACAGAATTAAATTAGCTAGTGAAAATGGTTTTAAATATGGTTTATCAAATATTGAAAACATTCTAGATGAATTAACAGAATTAGACTTAAAAATAAAAAGTGATATAACTGATAAATATCTTTTAATAAAATTATTTTTACTAAATCTAATAAAATAAAAAAAGCCTTTTCTAAGGCTTTTTAATTATTATCTGTTATAGAATTCAACGATTAATGATTCATTAATATCAGCATTAAGTTCGCTTCTTTCAGGAAGTCTAACATATTTACCAGTCATTTTATTTTTATCAAATTCTACATAACTAGGAATAGTAGCATTAGCTTCTAAAGCATTTTTAATAGCACCATGTTCTAATGAATTCTCTTTAACTGAAATAATATCTCCAACTTTAACATTGTAAGAAGGAATATTTACTTTTTTACCATTAACTAAAATATGTCCATGGTTAACAATTTGTCTAGCACCACGTCTAGTAG
>CAKOLD010000059.1 GCA_934096015.1 uncultured Bacilli bacterium | reverse complement strand
ACATTTACAAGAATAGAAGATATAAAATATACTTTAAAAAAAGGAGAAGAAACTATTGGAACAGGACATTTGCCAAGCATAGATAAGACAATAGCATTTAAAGAAAAAATAAACAAAAATGAAACAAATGAATATAGTTTGATAGTAGAATATTTAAATTTAGATGAAGATCAAAGTATAGATATGGGATCAACTTTAAGTTTATTAGTACAAGTAAAAGACAGTGAAGAAGTAATAGAAATAAGTAATGCTGAACAACTAAAAGCCTTAAGTAGAATAACTAATTCAGAATTTCAAACTTCGTCTTATACAATTGATAATGATTTACAAATTTTAGGTATTGATAAGATTAATAATTCTGATCAAGATACTTTAAAATATATTTTGAGTAGTAGTTATAGAATTGAAAATGATATAGAAATTGAGTTTAATCGTAGTTTTGGTTCAGATTTCTTTTTTGGAATAGGATCAATGTATAATAGTTTTAGTGGTAATTTTTATGGTAATAATAAAAAGATTACTGTTGTTGGGATTGGTGATTATACTTTTAATGCTTATGTGAGGACATTAGCGTTAATTAATAATACGATAAATTCATCAATTACCGATTTGACTGTAGATCTTAATTCAAGTATTTTAAGTGATACAGCTCCAGTACCGTTATATATGTCTTTATTAGTGGGAATTTCTAAAAATACTAATTATGATAATATAACTTTAAATTTAAATGATAGTAATTTTGGGGTTTCTTTCAATAAAAATAAAAGTACTACTATGAGAAATATGGTTCATTTGGGTTTGCTAACTTCAATAATTCAAGGTGGTTGTGATATTCAAAATGTAAACATAAATATAAATAATTCTAATATATTAGCAAAGACCATTGAGAATAATACTGAAACGAGTGAAAGACTTACTATTGGTTTAATTTCATCAAGTATTTCTACTGAAAAGGATAAGCGAGTTAATGTTAAAAATGTTAATGTAAAAATAAATAATTCTAATGTAGAAAATTATACGACTCAAAAAGGGTATCTTGGTGGTGTAGCTGGATATGCATCTTATACTACAATGGATAATGTTAATTTTGAATTAAAAAATAGTGCCTTAAAAATTTATAGTGATGCTACTTCTGATTTAACTGGATATACAGCATTAAGTGTAGGTGGCTTTATAGGTTTTGGAGAAGCTGGTTCTAAAAATACTGAGGATACTATAGGAGATGAAGGTGTTATTATAAAAAATTCATCTTTTGTTTCAGATAATACTGATTTGATTGATGTTATTTCAGCAAAAGAAACTGTTGGGGGAGCTATAAATGCAGGTGGAATAGCTGGAGTAATTTTTAATAACGCAACGATTAGTAATACTAATGTAAAAATTTTAAAAGGAAATATTGTTGCTGAAAGAAGAAAGGAAAATGAAACTGCATCTGCTTATGGGGCTCATGTTGCAGGTATAGTTGGTAGATTGGAACATACGGGAAGAATAAATGATTGTACTGTCATTGGTGATAACCTTAACATAATGGCTACTGCAAATGAAAAAAATAATTATATTGGTGGTATAGTAGGGGCAAATTTAGGACCTTTTCATAAAAAGAAGATTTCTTTAGAAAATAATTTGGTAGATGGAAATAATAATAGTACTTTAAGTAGTAATTTTATAGAAGGAAATAATGCAGGTAATTTATATATAGGTGCATTAGCAGGAAGTTCTTTTTATGTTATAAAAAATAATACTGTAAAAAATTTAAGTATTAAAGTTACTGGTGTTACAAAACAAAATAAACAAATTAATGTGTCAAATTATATTGGCGATTATCGCAATGTAGTAAATCACTTGGGCAGTACAAAATATTTTACTCCAGATAATTCCGAGATTATAAATCCTGTAATAAATAATATTAATATTGATTTAGGATTTTCTGAAGAATTGATTAATGTCAAAAGATATTAATAAAAAGGCTTTATAAGCCTTTTTAATTGCATGAAAAAAAGCCTTGTAAAAAGGCTTTAAAATTCAAATGGTGGAGAATAAGGGACTCGAACCCTTGACCCCCACGGTGCAAGCGTGGTGCTCTAGCCAACTGAGCTAATTCCCCACAAGGAATAAATAAATTCTATCATAATATTATGGTATTTGCAAGTACTTTTTTAAAAATTTATTATTTCTGTATTAATTATTTGAGAAAAGTAAATTTTTTTGGTTTTAATTATTAGATATTTGTTGTTAATATCTATAAAATTTATTATTCCTTTTATATTAAAAATGTTTCCATTACTATAATAATTTATGTTTATTAGTGATTTATTATTATATGATTCTATAATGTTATTATTTAAGGTGTTTAATTGATCATCTGATAATACTGGTTTAGAAATTTTATTATTTTCTTTTATTATTTGATTGATTATTATTTTTCCATCCATTATAGAATTAAATGGTGTCCATTTATTATTCATAATGTCCTCCTATCTTTTTATTTCTATCAATTAATGTTGAGTCTTTTAAAAGAGATGATGCAGGAATAACACTATTTTTTCCATATTTTTCAGTTATGTTATCTATTGTAGAATTTATTTTATCTAATGATTCAATATCTTCAACTTTTTCAAAAAGATTTAGTTGAAGATATTTTTTGTCTTCTAATTTTCCTAAATTTATACTGACTTTTCTTATTGGTAAATCTTCATAAAATTGGTCAAAAATATTTAAACAGGTATCATATATATAA
>CAKOLD010000058.1 GCA_934096015.1 uncultured Bacilli bacterium | reverse complement strand
TCTATTTTTTCTGTTGGAGATATTACTCCATTTCCATCTGCGTATGTTATTTCTAATTTCTTACTTGTTACACTTATACTTTTATCTTTTGTATTTCCATTTATTCTAGTCTTATAATAAGCATAAGTTAAACCTAGTAATAATATTGTTATGACTACTAAAACACTAGTTGCAATTACTATTTGTTTTTTGTTTTTCATTTTTTACTCCTCTATTCTAATATACATTATTAATATAGAATATTTTGTCTAACTTTATAAGCAGACCAAGAACCCTATACTACTTTAGTATTATACAGATAGCTTCCCTTGTCAAGCATAAAAGTGGTCTACCAAAAAAAGACTTTTAAGTCTAATTGATTTTTGATACATCTAATAAAAGCTTACTAACAATTGAATTATTATCAATAGTTTTTGCTTCCATAACGATATAAAAATTACTTTCTATATTAGATGTATTTACATGATTAAATAATTTGCTTTTCTTAGCAACTTCTGAAATATTAAAGCTTGTTATGCCTTCTACTGTTTCTTTTAAACTAACAGGATCAGTAAACTTTTCATAATGAGTAGTTACTTCTTTTAATTTGTCTTCTTGCATTACATAATAACCAATTTTAATTTCTTTAATTTTATAATCTTTTTCATTAATATAAGTAATTCCATTACCTTCTAATAAATTAATATCATAATTTAAATTAATTACTCCACTAGTTATATTTAAGTACTCATCATGACCAGTAAATAAGTAAGTATGATGATTAGTTTTTAAATAATAAATATATCCTATTAAAATTAAGTTAATTATAAAACTAAATATTAATATTGGTTTTAAACTATTAAAGAAATCACTTTTTTGTTTCTTTTTTTTAGCCACCAGCATTCTCCTCACTTTCTTGAAAATTTATTTCTAACAAAGTCTCCTTCGTTATAATATCTCCTTCATTTAAATTTGTTGTTATTATATTTCCACTACCATTTATCTTATATTTAATCCCTAAAATATTTGCTAAATTAATATAATCAGTTCTACTATAGCCAGATGTATTTGGCATTAAAATCTCTTCACTATTTGTAAGAACATAAACCTTACTTCCCTTTACAATCTCTGAATTTTTCTTAGGAATTTGTTTTACTATCTTATTTCCATTACCAACTACAATTGGAACTATACCTTTAGATTCTAAAAGTTCTTTAACAATATTAACATCTTTATTAATATATGATGATATTTTGATTAATTTACTATCATCCTTATTAGTTTCTCTTTCACTTAAGTTTTTATATTTCGCTACACTTTCTACAACACTTTTAACCATATTGCCTAAATTCTTAGATGTACCATGTAAGTCTTTTACAGCAACATAAATAATGTATTCTGGTTTTTCTACAGGAAACACACCTGCAAAACTTCTAATATTAGAATAATCACCACTAGAATAACTACCATCATCTAAAATATACTGAGCAGTACCAGTTTTTCCAGCAAGTCTTACTAAATGAGTTTTAAATGTTGAAGCTGTAACTGCTTTATCATCACTATTAACAGTTAAATCCATAAGTTCCATCATTTTTTTTACTGTTGCTGTACTATAAACTTTTTCAACTTCAGTACGCTTATTTTGTTTAATAACCTTTCCTGTATTAGAATCTACAATCTTATCAACAATATAAGGTTTTAACACAACTCCATCATTAGTAATTGTTGTTAATGCTTGAATCATTTGAATTGGAGTTACTGTCATACCTTGTCCAAAAGAAGCATTAGCAAGTTCAGAAGCATAATTAATTTTTAAAGTACCCTCTAATTCTCCAAATAGTTCTACACCAGTTAATTTAGCAAAACCTAATTTTCTATAATAATCAATCAATTTTTCTTTGCCTAATTTTTGTGCTAATAATGTTGCTGCAACGTTAGATGAATAAGTAAAACCAACATCATAAGTAATACTGCCCCAACCATATTTATTCCAATCTTGAATTTTAAATTCATCTACATCAATTGTTCCAGAAGTATAAGTTTCTTCACCATTATATAAATTTTCTTCAATTGCACTAGCAAAAGAAAATATTTTCATTGTACTTCCTGGTTCATAAGTATACGCTACTAAAGGATTATTATAATTAGTTATATCTAATTTATTAGGATTAAAAGTAGGACTACTAGCACTACCAACGATTGCTCCAGTTTTAGCATCTGCTATAGTAACTGTTGCCCATTCTGCCTTACTATCTCTAAGCATATTCTCTAAAGCATTATCAAGAAACATTTGAATATTAGAATCAATAGTTAAATAGATATCATTACCACTTTCTGGATCATCAACTATTTTAGGACTATTAACAATTTGATATCCATAAGCATCCTTCTGATATTCAGTATAACCATCTTTACCACTTAAAGCTTCATCAAAATAAGATTCAATACCCATTTCTCCAGCAATATCACCTTTATCATCCTTTTTGGCATAACCAATAATATACGATGCAAAATCATCATAAGGATAATATCTTTTACTACTTTCAATAAAATCTATACCAGGTAAATTTAAATCTTCTATTTTTTGTTTTGTAAGTTCTGTTATATTTCTTCCACCAGGACCTAACTCTACTTGATAAGCTTCTCTATTTAGTAATTTTAAAATATCATTAGATTCCATTTTTAATATAGGTGCTAAAGCTTCTGCAGTAGTTTCTTTATCCACAACATGTTCTGGTTTTTTTAAGTTTGTAGTTCTTTTAGAATCTAAATAAGCAATAACTGTATAACTATTTACATTTAAAGCTAGTGCTTCCCCAGAAACATCATAAATAGTACCACGAGAAGCATACAAAGTTTTCTTCTCAGTAGTTCTAGACAATGCAAAAGTTTGCATATTAATTCCATCAACAACAGGACTAACAGAAACATATATGAGTTTAGCAATTATTAATCCAAAAACAAAAACAACACAAACCAAAAATAATGTATTTATTTTAATTGTGTTGTTTCTTCTCATAATATTCCCTCACTTATTTAATTACTATTATATTATCATTATTATAACTTAAACCCTTCTCCTTAGCAATATCCTGAATAT
>CAKOLD010000057.1 GCA_934096015.1 uncultured Bacilli bacterium | reverse complement strand
GAACATTTGAGTTAATTTATTATCATAGTTAACTAGTTCATTCATTTCAAATCCATCAATTAATTCACCATTAACTATTTTTACCATATCAGCTAAGTTTTCTTTATTGATTGAATCTTTTTCTACATCAGTTAAGTTTGGATATTCTTTGTTGAAATAATTTTCAAAGTACCAGTCTACTCTTGCATTTACTTCATCATCATTGCTTGCATCTTTAAATGTCCCTGGTTCACCTGGTTTTAATTCAGGTTCTTTTATTACTTCTGTTTCTGCATCTACATCTAAATCTTCAACTTCTGTTTCAGTATTTAGTACTTCAGCATTCTTATTTGAACAACTAGCAAGTCCATAACCAGTTCCAACAGCTAATCCAGCAAGGCCTATATAAGATAATGCTCTTAATGCTTTGTTTGGCTTCTTAACTGCTACAACTTCTTCTTCCTCTTCATTATTTTCTGTATTTGGTGTTGGTAACTCTTCTGGTAATTCCTCTTCTTCGTTAATGCTTCCTAAGTTATATCTCTTATCGTATTTCTCTTCAATTTCCTTTTGAGTTTTACTATCAGCTACTTTATATCTTCTTGAATCTTCTACTGCTTCATGATATTCAGCAGCATTTTGTTTAACAAGCATTACTATGTTGTTCTTTTCTTCAGCTGTTTTTCCTTCCTTATTGTATTCAGCTCTTAATTCGCCGTCATATTTCTTTAATAATTGTTTTATATTTTCAAGTCTTTTAACAAATTCCATATTCATAAAATTTACCCCCTTTGTAAATATGCATGTATTATATCATATTTGTTACAAAATGTCAAACATTATCGACTTTTCCTATTTGAAATGTCTTTATAATAACATATTAGTACATGTTTATCAATCATTTTTGCTAATCTTTTTTAATTTATATTGTGATTTTGACTCTAAAATTAGAAATCCTAATAATAATAAATATAAGATTGGTTTTAATATGTTTTTAAATATAAATATTGATTTGATGTAATCATTTGATCCATCAGTGTAATTCATACTTTTTAGTACTATAAGATTTAATATAAAAGAATTAAAAATTCCTATTATAATAATTAATATTATTTTACTTATTCTTGCAGTTGAATAATGTCTTTTATAATTGAAAGTTACTGGTAATAATAAAAATATAATAACAAGATTTATCAGTAAGTATACGACTCCAAATAGTGTATTATCTATTTTAAAATATTTTATCAATTCTATAAGTGAAAAAACTAAAAATAAAATATTAATGATATTTAGTAACAATTTTTTCTTTTTATACATTTAATCACTTCCTTTATTAGATTATAACATAATTTTTACTTTTTATACATTTAATCACTTCCTTTATTAGATTATAACATAATTTTTACTTGTAATATAAATTTTTGAGTGATATTATAAATTCTATGACGGAAAAAGATTTAATAAAAACTTTTGTGAATAAAGCTGATTTTACTAATCAAGGCATTGATGAATTTCTAAAGTCTATGAATCTTAATAAGAATAAATTAGTTTTAATATTGTTTAATGAACTTAGTAATATGTCTAGTAGATTATCTAAAAGTGATCTTAAATCTAATCTTTATTTTTATAAGTTAATAAAGTTAGTTACAATTCTTGTTAATGATTGTAATTTTAATCAAGGGGAAGCAGCAAAAATAAAACTTAAGATTAAAACTATTAGAGAAAAACTTTTATCAGCATATGGAGATACATACATCAAAGCAGTAAATACTTTGGATGAATTAGTTGTTGATAAAAATGATGATATTGATTCTTTATTTATAATAATTAAAGAGTTAATTAATAGATGTGAAGATACAAATATTATTAAAAAGTTTGTTGCTAGTAATAAAGAAGTTTTAAATAAAAATGGTTGTGAACTTTTTGACATAGCATTTAGTAAAGCCTTAAAAGCTTTAAAAAAAGAAAATGAAGATATATATTATTACATTACTTTATTAAAAATATTTTATAGTTCTAGTATTGATAAACAAAAATATTATAAATTATTAGATTCATACAAAGGAAAAAATAATTTGTTTTTAAGACAAATGTATATGATAATTCAAGGCATTAAAAGAAGTTTAAGTTTAGAAGAAATAAATAATAAATATGGATTTGTAAATCCTACTCCTAAATATGAAAAAATGTGTATACCTAAAAGAGAGATTATTGAAGGTCCTATAATTACAATCGATGGTAGTACTACATCACTTCATGATGATGCTTTATCTGTTCATAAAGATGGAAATAAATATATTGTTGATTTATTTATTGCTGATGGCGGTGGATGTATTATTCCAAATAGTGATGTTGATTTAGATGCTCTTAATAATTTTAAAGTTTCGTATGGGTCAACTGGAGTCAGGTTACTTCATCCTAAAATTGAAAAACAGTTATCTTTAAAGAGCGGTCAACATAGAAATGTTATTAAACTTACTGTTGTACTTAATGATTCTGGTGAAATATTAGATTATTATTTAAAAGAAAATGAGGTTATCATTAGTCGTAATTTTACCTTTGATGAGACTGATAAAATTTTAAGTGGTGTTATTACTGATGAATTTAATAACCAAGTATTTGAATTATTTATGCTATCAAAAGCATTAGAAAATAGAAATGAAAATAGAATTAGATATTGGAAATTAAAGAATAGCTCTTATGGTTCTAATAGTGTTCGTAAATATAGAACAGAAGCAATTGTTAATGAATTTGCTGTTTTATATAATTATTTAGTAAGTATCATTACTAAAGAACTTAAATTTCCTTTTGTATACAAAGTTCAAGATAATGAGTATATAAGTGAATTTGTTAATGAAAAGGATCTTAAAGTAAATGACATAACGAGAAAACTTATTGATGGAACTTATCTCGAAAGTAAATATTCTAGTATCCCATCTAAACACTCAGGCCTTGATAAAGAAGTATATACTGGGGTATGTAATCCTCTTCGCGACTATCCATCTCTTTATAATCAATATTTGTTGCATCAGTTCTTTTTTAAAGATATTTATATGAATTTTGATTATAGAACTTTTTTAAAACTAATTGAGTATTTTAATAAAAGAAAGGTTGAAATTGAACTTTACAAGGCAGAATATGATAGAGAGGCAAGAATTGCTTTAAGAAGAAAAAAATAATTATATTTTTCTTGGCATGCCTCTCTTTTTTAATATAATTTTTCTTATAAAATCAAATGGTATTATTGAAAATGCTAAAATGAGCATGATTTCAAATTCGTAGATTGAAAGACCAGTTGTTCTAAAAAGAGTTCCTCCAAAATATATAAGAATGACTTGTACTATTGCTATAAAGAGTACTATTCCTATAAATACTTTATTTTTAAGAAG
>CAKOLD010000056.1 GCA_934096015.1 uncultured Bacilli bacterium | reverse complement strand
TGCTAAAATTAAAGATTTACAAGATCCAACAAAAAAAATGAGTAAAAGCGAAGGAAACAACAAAGGATGTATTATGTTATTAGATGATATAAATGCTAGTAGAAAAAAAATAATGTCAGCAATAACAGATAGTGAATCCCAAGTAAAATATGACGAAATAAATAAACCTGGAATTTCTAATTTAATGACTATTTATTCTGCTTTAACAAATAAAAACATGGAAGAAATAGAAACTGAATTTTCCGGATGTAACTATGGAACCTTCAAAAATAAGGTTGCTGATGAATTAGTTACTTTCTTAACAGATTTACAAACAAAATATAATGAAATTATGAATAGTGATATAATTGATAAAATGCTAGACGAAGGATTAAAAAAAGTATTACCTATCAGTGAACAGAAAGTAAAAGACGTATTTAAAAAAGTTGGTATCGGAAGATAACCAACTTTTATTTATTTTTAGACTTTTCTACCAAAGACTTAATTTTTCTAAAATAATGATTAATACCTGATTTACTAATATTAATATCAGTTTCTAAAGAAACTATATTAGCAAGTTCATTCAAACTACATTCTGGATATTTTAATCTATAATTAGCAACCATAACTATCTTTTCATCCAATAAATTAAGCAAATCATTATCTTTTAAATAATTAATATTATTTACTTGTTCATTACAAGTTTTTATAACTTTTTCCATATTAGCCTGTTCACAATTATTCAAACGATTAACCATATTTTTATGATCCCTATATATTCTAATATCCTCATAATAAAATAAAGAATTAAAAGCATTAAGCATTTTTATAAAATCACTTATTTCTTCACTAGCTTTTAAATACACCATATACCCTTTTGTTCTTTTTATAACTTTACAATTATATCTAAAACCAATCATTATTTTTTGAACCATCTTAGCAGAATCCTCATCATCAATCAAAAATTCTAAATGATATTTACTCTTACTAGGATCATTTACACTACCAGTTGCTAAAAAAACTCCTTTTAAAAATGCAATCTTTTCTTCATCACTTAAATTAGCTAAGTTATTTATAGTATTATTCATATCATCCTTAATTATATCTATTTTATCTTTAATAGTTAAAATATAAATATTTTTAACTCTAAATTTTTTCTGGACTCTAACAGTTAACTTAATATCAACATTATAATGAGTTTTCAAAAGTTTAAATATATATCTAGCAACACTAGCATTTTCTGTTAATATTACTATGCTATGAGCAGTTATTGTTGCATTAAAATATAAATAACTTAAAAGAACAACCAAAGATTCTAAAACATTTTCCTCTATTTTAGTAATCTCATCTTTAATTCTAGTGGTAAATGTCATTTTACTACCCCATCCATTAAATAAGAAAATATTAAATACGCAGTCTTCAAAGCATCATGTTTTATACTTCCATCTTCAAAACAATAAATCTTATCCACAATTGAATCTATTCCTAAATTAGTAACTTCTTTTTTATCATATTTAACATAATCCTTTTGTTCTTCAGTTTCATATTTATTTAAAGTCTTTCGAGGAATATTTTTATTATTAGCAACTACAACATCAATATCAATATACTTTTCTAAATACTTTAAATGATCACTAACTTTATAATCATCAGTTTCACCAGGTTGTGTAAATAAATTACAAACATACATAGTCTTTGCTTTACTTTCATCAATCGCTTTTCTAATTTCAGGAATTATCAAATGAGGAGTAATACTCGTAAGTAAACTTCCTGGACTAATTATAATTAAATCAGCCTCTTTAATTGCTTTTAAAACAGCAGGATTAATCTTAAAATCTTTATTATATTTAATTACTTTTATATCTTTACTACTTTTAGTAATTTCTTCTTCACCATATACAGCCTCACCCTTATTACTAAGTCCAATAAGTTCAACTTTCTCATCAGTAATAGGTAAAATAGAACCATTTATATTAAGCATCTCACACATAAAATTAGTTGCACTAGATAAACTTCCCTTAGTTTCTATTAATGCTGCAAGTAATAAATTTCTAACTGGATGATTTTCTAAAGAAGACTTAGTAAATCTATAACTAAGTAAATCTGTCATATCTTTACTAACATTAGCCATACTTATTAAAACTTTTCCTATATCTCCAACAGCAGGAATATCAAGTTCTTTTTTTAAAACACCTGTACTTCTTCCGTTATCAGCAACACTTATAACTGCCGATACACTAACAGGAAATAATTTTAACCCACTTAATATATGAGATAATCCAGTACCTCCACCAAAAACCACGATTTTTTTCATCTAAATCACGTCCCTTTATACATTATATAAAAAAAAAGACTAAATTAATAGTCTAATCTATAATATAAGGATTACTTTGAGTCCCATCACCTTTAGTTACTTTTACATTGGATTTTAAAACTAAAGCTGGACGTACATTTAAAGATTCTGAACCCATTGAATTATCAACTACTCCTCCTAAAGATACTATATTAACATCAAATCTACCATAACCAAAAAAATAATATGGTGTCATTGTCCAATACCCAGGAGCAGCACTTTCTCTTAAATAATAATAATTGATATTTGTATCACCACTTGCCCCAGCAAAAACAACTTCGTCCAAAGTCAGCGTCCCTATTTTTGAATTAACTTTTAATGCTTCAGACCCATCAACTCCTGTCATATCACATTTTAATGTTGGTGTTTTTGCTGTAAATATTCTATTCGAAGCTCCATAAACATGATTAGTTTCTGTCGCTTCTAAAGGATCATCCGTGGAATCACAAGTACCATCAACACAAACAATATATATTTTTTTTAATATAGACATATCATTACACCATTCTGTTACTGCCAATTTTGTATCATCTATTTTCTTTTCAAATGTACCCGTTTGATCACTAACACTGTAACTTTGTCCATTTAACCATGCATCTAACAATATTTTTATGTCACTTGTTTCATATTTTAAGTTATCTGAAGTTTTAGTTGAAGTTGTTTTATATGGTATACTACCAATAAAGGCATTATTATCACCATATAAAGGATTATAATTACTAGAATTGCATTCGTAATCTTTATCTGCAAGAGTTATTTTAATACCACCGTCACCTTGAACTCTAACAACTCTCCAACACATCCCTGAAAAATTTAAATAATTATTTTTTACATTTCCTCTAAAATAAAATGAATCACCATAATCATCTTCTGTACTTGAGAGTACTGCCTCTGTTTCACTACTTGACTCAGCTCCTGGTATTGTTAATGGTTTAATTACAGTATTGTCATTTTTTATTGCATATAACAAGGTTCCTTCTGGTGCACTATTCCATGTTATTTTTGCTTCATCTATATTTACTCTCAAACTTAATTCTTTTCCCATATCAAGTGATTGATCTACATCGGTTAGATTAGCATAAGTTACCGTTAAACTATAAGAATCTGTTACTTTAGAATCTATGCTAACTGTGTTTATTATATAAGTTTCATTTGTTGGTAAGACTCCACTACTTACTTCAACATCTCCTTTCTTTAAAAC
>CAKOLD010000055.1 GCA_934096015.1 uncultured Bacilli bacterium | reverse complement strand
CTGTTATACGTAATAAATTATTTATTTTTATTTCACTTTCTAGCAATAATGCAATGTCATCTGCAAATATAAAAACTAAAATCGAAATTATTAAAGATATTATAATATTCACAATCAGTAAACTTCCAAGTAATATTCCTGCTTGATTTTTATCCTTTTCTCTATAAAGTGCAATATACCTTGTAAGTGTAACACCTATACCAGCTCCAGCAAATACTGTAAATGTTTGTACTGTGTTATTTATTAAAGAATATGCACCATAAGCTTCAACAGTTAATATCCTAGCCAAAAAGATATTGAATAATGTTAACAATACTTTTGATATAACAGCTCCTCCAACACCCATAACAATTCCATTAAGCATTCTTTTTACTATTTGATTATTATTCAGATATTTTTTTATTTTTTCTATTATTAACACTATTTTCCCCCCACCTAAAAAACATATATATAATTTGTATTATCAGTAGAGTTAGTTAGATTAGTCATATGATAAAAACCACCATTTACAGTTTTAGAGTAAGTTATTCCTAAAGCAATTAAGTTAGTTACTTTTTTATTAGCTCTTAGTCTGGTTGTTAAAACGTTACACATTTCTTTAATAATTAGTTTTACATTATCTCCATTATAATCTTTATATAATACTTGGCTATGTCCATAACTTTTATTTTTACTTTCTTGATTAAATTCACTTATTTTGGAATTATCTATACCGTTTGCGTGATTCCATAATTCTTCTCCAATAATACCAAATTTATTTTTTAAAGTGTTTTTATTATATAAAGCTAGATCTTTTATAGAATATATTCCTAAATTATTTAATTTTTTTTCTAATCTTAAACCAATTCCCCACATTTTATGTAATGGAGTAATATTCCATAATTTTGTTTTAATATCTTTATATTCCCAGTGAGCAATATTATTTTTGACGTGTTTTGCTTCTATATCCATACTAACTTTTGCTAATAAAAGATTTGGCCCTATACCAGCAGTTGTTGTTAATCCTGTTTTTTCTTTTATTCTATTAATTATTTTTAATGCAAGTTCATCAACATTACATTTATATAAATGGAGATAATTAGTAACGTCTAAGAATACTTCATCTATGGAATATATATGCATGTCAGAGGCTTCGATAAATTCTAAATATATTTTTATTACTTCTTTACTTTTTTCTTTATATAGTTTCATTCTAGGAGGAACTTTTATAATTTTAATATTTTTTGGTAAATTATAAACTCTGGTTCTTCCTTCTATTCCTAATTTTTTTAAATAGGGAGTAACTGCTAAAGTTATTGAATCATGTCTTTCAGGATTGCAAACAACTATAGGTGTTTTAAAAGGATCTAAATTCCTTTCTATGCATTCAACTGACGCAAAGAAACTTTTTAAATCGATACATATAATATGTCTCATGTGATCACCATTTAAATTATAGAACAAATGTATGTTTAATGCAATTGGTAATAATTGGTTGAGAAGGTTAGTTTGTTATGATAAAATAAAAATGGAGAATGTGTATGAAAATGAAAAAAGGATTTACTTTGGTAGAATTAATTATTTCTATTTCTTTAATTCTAATAATAGGGGTTATTGGAATATCTTTTTATTTAAAAAAGGATAATAATAAAGAAGAGAATAAAGAAAAAGAGAAAGTAAAAGATTCTTTGAATGTTTTTTATCAAAATAATATTAGTAATCCAGAATATAAATCATATAAAAGTAAAACTGGAGAAACTTATAGTTGTATTAGATTTGAAACTCTTTTAAATGATGGATTAGTAAATAAAGATGATTTTAAAAATTATAATAATGATGATATATTTATTTATACAATTGATAATGAAGGTATTTCTACTTTTGAAAAATGGAATGATGAAGAAAATCCTAATGCATGTTCGTATTACTTAGTAAAACAAGATAGTAGTACATTAGTAGAAAAACCAGAGTCTAATATTGGATTTAAAGATAAAAGTAATCATGATTGGAATGCTGAGTATTCTTATAAAGTTGAAGCAACTGATGAAGAAAATGGTTTTACTGGTGAAATAAAATTTAAGATGAAATTAGTTCAACAAATAAGTGTAACACAGGTTGCTCCTTTGTATGTTGCAGTTCTTTTAGATAATTCTGGTAGTATGAGGGGTGATGGTATAATAAATGCAACTAATGCTGTAACTAGTATGATATCTTATTTTAAATCTTCATCTATAAGTAGCAAAATAAAAATGGCTGCTATTGCTTTTGACGATGGATCTAGTGTTACAAAAAACTTTACTAATGTTAACACACTTTCAAATTATGCCGATTTAGGGTTAAGTGCTTATGCTAGTGGAGGTACAAACTGTTCTGATGCATTAATTGATGCGAGAAATATTTTTAATAATGTGACAGATTCTGGGGCAGTTAAAGTTGCGGTGTTTTTAACTGACGGAGTCTGCAATAGTGGATCTAGTGCCAAGTCTAATGCAACACTACTTAAAGGAAAAGAGGAAAAGGAAGTACAATTATTTTCTATTGGGTATGGTGATTATGTAAATCCTAGTGATTTACGATCTTTTGCAAGTAGGCATAAATCGTGTAATACATCTTGTACAGGAGATACCTGCAGTGAGGAAAAATGTTATTTTACGGCAAGTACTAGTAGTGTTAGTTCTATATTTGAACAGTTGGCACAAATATCTATAGAGCAATCAATTACAAATCCTTACAATCAAATTGAATTTAAATTAGAGTTATCTGATTATTTTGATTTTGATGGAAGTTTGAGTGATAGAAAAATAGATAAAGAGGGATATTATTATCAGGATAAAATAGTTGGTAAAACTTTAACTAGAACTATCACGATAACTAATCCTGATACTGTTAAAAATTTGGATATTAGTGATTTCAATTATAAAATCAAATTTTTATCTGATATTTATCAAGAACGTGAGTCAACGGATATTAGTGTGGGAAATTCAGAAGAAGTTACTCTTAATTTAGTTAAGTCGTTAAAAATAAAAATGAGTGGTTCTGATATTTCTTCTACCGAAGTTAGTGTTGGGACTGGTGATTTACCTAAAATAAAGGTTGATTTATCGAATAACTCTGTTGTTAATTAAAAAAATATTATAATTAAACTCATAATTACAAATCCCCATATTAAACTTAAAAATTTATTTCGATGTTTTTCTAAAAAGTAAGCATTAATTTTAGAACCAATTATTAAGCCTATTCCGTCTCCTATTAAATAAGCTAGAAGGGGAATTATAAATATTGGTTTATTCCATATATTAGCAACATAGCTTTTATATAAATAATATATATTTAACATCATCATAACCATAGATCCACTTACTCCTGGAGTGATTGTTAATATACCATCTAAACATCCATATAAGGAAAAACTTATTAAAAATAGTAGAGTTATTTTGGGGTATTCAATAACAACAGGGGTGTAAGTTTTATTTAAGAAAATATACATTAAGATAATAGTAATTAAACCTACTAAGAAATATATTTTATTAAATTTAATTGTTTTAATTTCTTTTTTATAAAAGTTTGGGAGTGTTAATATAAGTAAAAATACTAAAGTATATAAAGTTGTTTTAGGATAGTATAAGAAAAGCCATTCTAAAATATTTGCAACACTAAATATTCCAATAAATATACCTATAACTATTTTAAGTAAAATAAATAGTTCTTTTTTTGTGATTTTTTTTAAATTACTTAATAACAAAATATATTCTTCGTATTTATCTAAAGCAATTAAAGCTAGATCTGAAGAAATTCCAGGTATTAAACTTAATGAACCAATTAAAAATCCACATATAAAATCTAACATATTAAATTATATTAAATTTATTAATATTTTATTCTCTTGACAGGGGGGGGGGTATCTGTATAATAA
>CAKOLD010000054.1 GCA_934096015.1 uncultured Bacilli bacterium | reverse complement strand
GCCCCCCCCCCCCTGTCAAGACAAATAAAAAAACAGAAATTATTCTGTTTTAAAGATTTTTCTATAATAATCATTTTGAATTAATAGTTTACTCATTGTAAATTTATTTTGAATTTCCTCATTAATTTCTTTTATAGATTCATTTGATAGTTCTTTACCTTTGTTTGAAGTAAAAGTGTTTGTCACATAATTGTATTTTCCATATTCGTTTAACCAATTATAATTATTAAAAATCACTATTCCTTCACTATCTGATAAGATGTCTTTGCCTATTAAAATTCTAGAATCATAAGTTTCTCCAAACAAATTTAGTATAGTTGGTAAAACATCAATATTTGAAGCATATTTATCTACTTGAACAGTTTTCTTCATTTTGTTGTTCCAAATAATTAATTTATTTTTATACATTTCATATTCAGTATCTTTAATACCAGTATATGTAGTTATTTCATTGTTTTCTAGTCCATATGGATAATGATCTGGCATTATTGCTATAACAGTGTCATCTAATTTTTTATTTTTCTTTAGTTCATTTATTAATAATTCTAAAGATCTATCAAATTCTATTTGAGTTGATAAATAAGCTTTTATAGCATCACTATAAGTTAAATTTTCTACTAAAGATTTATTTTTCTTAGCGATTAAATTACCATAGAAATTATATTCTAAGTGACCACTAATAGACATGTAATATGCAACAAATTTTTCATCATTTATGTAGTATCTTAAACTATCATTAATAACTTCTACATCACTTTGTGGCCAGCTTTTACAGTTTATATTTAAACCGTTACCACAAGCATAATATTCATAACCTAAATTAGGTAAAGTTTTATTTCTATTATAATATTTATAAGTACCTCCATGAAAAGCATAAGCTTTATATCCTTCTTTTTTCATGATATTAGCATAAGAGTAAGGATAATACTTATCACTTGTTTGTTTCATGGTACAAGTACTTGCTCCTGGCAATATAGAATAAAGTGATGTAAATTCTCCATCTGAAGTACTGCATCCATAAATTGGTTGATAAAAGTTATTGAACACAAATCCTTCATTAGATAGTTTATAAAGAGTTGGAGTTAAATTTTCATCTATAGCAATAGGATAAAATGCTTCTGCTACAATAACAATTAAATTCTTTCCTTTAAAAATTCCTGTATATTCATTCTGTTTTGTAGGTGTTACAGTAGAAAAATATTGATGCATTGATTTTATAGTTTCATCTTTTTCAGTATTAATTAATTCATTAAAATCAATCTCTGTAACATTATACTTAACTTTTTCTTCTAAAAATACTTCTTTTTCTTTTTTTATTATTTCAGTTTTTTCTTCAAAATTAATAGTTTTTTTAAAGATATCTAAATTAATAGACGTTAAAAGGCCAAAACGATTAGTTGATAATAATATATTATTTTTATTAAAGAATATTTCTTTAGATGATTTACTTACAAAGAATGATAAAAATGTAAACAAGAAAATGCACAAAGTTATTAAAAAGCCAAGAAGAAATTGTTTAATATTTATTCTAGTATAATCATATTTTTTTCTTAAAACTATCAAGGTTATATTAGGAAATAAGAATAAGATTATTATATGAAGATGAGATAGTATTGATTGTAGAATTGAACTTTTAAAAGCCATAACTTGACTAGTATATTCTAATCCACTTAAACTAACTAAAGTATTATAATAGGTGTAATAAACAAATTCACTTATAAATATTACAGTTATTATAATATAAATAAGTTGTAATAATATTTTATTTATTTTTACATTAAATAATTTTGTAAAAAAAGTAATAAGAATGGCTATTACAAAACTAAATGGTAATAAGTAAAGTACATTTAAATTAAGAACATTTTTAAACACTACTAATTTAAAAAGAAATTCATAGAAAAGAATTAATAAAAAGTTTATAATTATTTCTTTAAAATTTTTCATTTTAATCTCCTTTCTATTAGCTAAACAATAAATAGTATTATAGCATATTTTTATTTTTTTTAAAGGGGTATTTAATTGTTTTTTTATTATATTAATGTTATCATTAATATGTGATGTTTATGAAAGATTTTTTTAATAATAGAAGTAAATTAATGTTAATTTTAACGGGATTAGAAATTGTTTTAGCGGTTTGGATTTTACTAGCCTTTAATTATAGTGATAGATTGAGTTATGCAGAGGCTATTGAATTTAATGAAGATAATATTACTTTATTATTTCAAAGTATGTATACTTCTACTTGGTACGGTTTAATAATTTTAACTGCTAATTTAATTAGTATTTTTAGTTTAATAAGCGCAATTTATTTAAAAAAAGAGTTTCACTTTTTAAGTATCAGCTTATGGTGTGTGCTTTTATTAATTGCTTTAGATTTTAATACTAATTTAAAAGCGAATATGGCTACTATGTGTATATTTATACCGATAATATTTTTAAATATAGTTGCGTATTTTAATCAAAAAAAAATTAGTAAAAAATAGAGGATTAAATATAGTCCTCTATTTTTTTTGATGTTTCTTCACCTAAAATATTTTCTATTGTTTTTTTATTTTTTTCTAAGTTTAATTTTTTTTCATATTCATATAGTTTATCTTTTATAATCTGTAATTGTTTAGATACAGAAGCTCTTGAAGTATTATTATTTTCTGCTATTTCACTTAGTGATAAATTATCATAATAATAGTCTTCAAATGTATTTTTTTGTTTGTCTGTTAAAAGATTTTTATAATAATCATAAAGACTTGATAAATATAATTCTTCTTCCATTACATCATATCCTTAAACAAACCATAAATATAATCTTCTATGTCAAATGGCTTAAGATCATCAACTTGTTCTCCAAGTCCAATAAATTTTACAGGAATATTAATTTCTTCTTTTATTGCTAAAACTATCCCGCCTTTAGCTGTACCATCAAGTTTTGTTAAAACTATTCCTGTTATATTAGTAATTTCTTTAAAGGCATTTGCTTGACTTAGTCCGTTTTGACCAGTAGTAGCGTCAATTATTAAAAGAGTTTCTTGTGGTGCGGTAGGAATTAGTTTTCCAATTACTTTATTTATTTTTTCTAATTCTTTCATTAAATTGATTTTATTTTGTAAACGGCCTGCTGTATCTATTAAAACAATATCAACATTTTCTTTTAAAGCAAGATTTAATCCATCATAAATGACACCTGCAGGATCTTTTTCTGATTCCCCATAAAATAAAGAATCTGTTCTATCTGCCCACTCTTTTAATTGAGGAACAGCACCAGCTCTAAATGTATCACCGGCAATAAGTAATACTTTTTTGCCTTCTTTTTTATATTTATTAGCTAATTTGCCAATTGTTGTAGTTTTTCCTACTCCATTAACTCCTACAAATAAAAGAACTGTAGGGCCATTTTCATTCATTTTAATTTTATCGCTTAAATAGTCATTATTTACATATATCATAAATAATTCATCAACAATAACTTCTTTTAAAAATGCAGTGTCGGTTATTTGTTCATGTTTTACTCTCTTTTTTAGTCTATCAATAAAATTACATACTGTATTAACACCAATGTCTGATGATATTAAAATACTTTCTAGTTCATCAAAATATTCATCGTTCACTTTTGTATATTTTAATCCTAGTAAATTTAGTTTTGAAACGAAGTCTTTTCTCGTTTTTTCTAATCCTTTATCATAAGCTATTGTATTTTCTTTAGTTTCCTTGGTTTCAATTTTGAAAGCTTTTTTAAATTTATCAAATAGTCCCATTAATTTTCACCTTCTTTTTCTAATATTCTTTTTACTGGTCCATAAGTTCTGCGATATCCTTCAAATAATCCATAAGTTTCTAAAGCTTCTAAATGAGCTTTTGTGGGATATCCTTTATGGTCTTTAAAGTGATATTCTGGATGTTTTATATCAATTTCATACATTAATTTATCTCTAGTTACTTTAGCAATAACGCTCGCAGCTGCTATGCTTAGGCTTTTAGAGTCGCCCTTTATTATACTAGTTGTTGGTATATCTAATTCTAGAGGCATAGCGTCAATCAATATATGTTCTGGTTGTGGGCTTAAGTTATTAATTGCTTCAACCATAGCTTCTTTTGTTGCATTATAAATATTTATTTCATCTATACGTTCTGGAGTA
>CAKOLD010000053.1 GCA_934096015.1 uncultured Bacilli bacterium | reverse complement strand
AACTAAAACTAATGATAAAGATGAAATAATTTATGTTGATGTTTTAACAGAAGAAGCTTATTTAATTATGGAAGATTTAGTAGAAGAAATTAGAAATAATATCAAGAAATTTCAAGAAACTGATTACAATTATTATAATATGGAATCTATATCTTTTTATAAAGATAATTTAGTTATTGCTTTACCTCTTGGAGCTACTACTGGTAAAAATTTGATTGTAAATTTGGGACCTAAAATTCCTGTTAAAATATCATTGCTAGAAAATGTTAAAGCAAATGTTAAGGTTGATTTAAAAGAATATGGAATTAATAATTCTTTAATAAATGTTTATATAAAATTTAATATTGAACAAAATATAGAGATGCCAAGTTGTTCAAAATCTTTTTATAATAATTATGAAATGCTTTTGGCTAGTAAGTTAGTACATGGGACTGTACCAGAATTTTTATCAGGGTTTAAAAATAAAGAATCAGAAATAGTAAATGTACCTGTAAACTAAAAGGTGAATTGTAGTAAACTTTAAATATTAATGTTATACTAATAAGGTAAAGTAGGTGATGTATTTGAATAATTATTTTATAAATAGTTTTATTGATAATGGTATTTCTAATTACTTACTTTTAAGAGAAGATAAACCATATAAGAAAGAATACATGTTTGAAATGTATGTTGTTAGAGCACTAATTAAAATATATGGAAAAATTAATATTATAAATCCTTATAAAATAAAAAGTGAAAATAGTTTTAAATGTAATTTATTAATGTATGGTTTAACGGTAAAAGAAATGGAAACTTTATTTCAATATTTTGATAGTTATGAATTATGGCTTAATTCTGAAAATGTTACTAGAACTGATTTAACTACAAAAATTGAAAAGATTTTAATAGATATGATTGTTATAAAAGGAAGAAAACATCAGATTACAGAAGAAGAAATGAATTTTTTTAATAATTTTTTTGACCCTGTTGATAATACATTGGCTAAAATACATGCTTCAATAACTTTTGATAATGATGTAGTACCTAATTATTGGAAAAGAAAAAAATTATCTTTAAATAGTAAAGTTGATTTAGTTGATATTAGAAGTGATTTGCTTGCAAGTAATGATTATGCTACTTACGGTATTAGTATTCAAGATGTAGAAAAGATGAGCCATGATCAAGTGCAAGTATTAAATGATAAAATTCAAGAAAAAGAAAGAAAAAAATCAAAGAATTGGTTTCATCCTAAAAAAATTATTATATCAAGTGGTAGTGGCTTTGTAGATACCTTAATGTTACTCAGTATTATGACTACTGAAATAATGATAGGTTTAGTATTAGCGTTTTATTTTATGAGGGGATAGTTATGGTTTATAAATTTAATGGAATTGATTATAAATTAGAAAAAAATATAAAAGAGGGTTTTGTTTTAGAAGAGGTAGTTAATAGAATTACAGATTACTTTTCTGAATTTGATTATATTTTAGGTGATTGGGCTTATGGTAAGCTTAGACTTAAAGGTTTTTATAATGAATCTAATAAGAAAGTTAAAGATTTAAATAATATTAAATTTTTAGATAAGTATTTAGAAAATAATTGTGCTTATGATTGTAAATGGTTTTTAATAAAAAAATTTGAATAATTAAACTTGATGTGTTATCATATATTTAGAATAGCGAGGGATTTTTGTGCAGAATCAAATAACTGTGGTTAATAATGGAATAAATCAAAATGCAGAATTGATAAGTTACTTTGAATTAGTTAATACTGGAAAAAAATATTTATTTTATACTTTAAATGAAAGAGTAGAGAATAATTTGGTTAAGATGTATGCCGTTAATGCTGTTAATAATGGGACGGTATTTACTGTTGGTCCAGAAATGACTGATGATGAATGGAATAACTTAAAAAATATTATGAAAACGATATTAACTGGGGGCAGTGATGCCAATGTTAAATATCTTAGTGTGTAGAGGAGAATGAAAAATGAGAGTAATTGCACTTCAAGATAGTCAGATGCTACAAATCAATACTGTCTATAATGCTAATAAAAAAGTTGTTACTAGTAATGCTGATATTTTAAATAGTGTTATTGGTGCAGGCAATTTAACTAATGATAATGTAGAACCTGGTATTCCAGCAGCGCCTGCTGGAAATGTTAATATGGAAGATGCACCTGTAAATTTAAATTCTGCTCCTGTGATGCCTGGTGTGACTGAACAAGTTTTTGGATCAACTCCGGTGCCTGAGAATCCTGTTCAAAATAATGGATTTGCACAAGGTACACCAGGGACTAATATTTTTGATACTCCAGTAGTTGAAACTCCAGCAACTCCTGTAGTTCCAGAACCAGTAACAGTGCCTTCACAGAACATTTTTGATATGAATAGTTCTGCAGCGCCAAGTCAACCAATTAATGAACAACCTTCTGTACCTTATTCTGAGCCTGTTATTGATCAAGATAATAAAACTAATGAGGTTGCTTCAAATGATTTAATTACTTCTATAAATGCTTTAAGAAATAAGATAGATGCTTTTAGAGATGAAATGCATTCTGAATTAGATAAAATTCAAGAAAGTTTAACTCAAGATAAAACTGCTTCATCTTTAGTAGATCAGCAAACTGAAAGTCCAAATTTAAATGAAACTATGGTTATTCCAAGGGATGTAATGGATCAAGCAATTAATCAGGGAAATGGAATGACTTTATAAGCTTAAGTGTATAATCTTAAGCTTTTTTTAATATAATTTAATAGTGATAATATGAAAAGTGCTATTAATTTTTATTATAATTTATATCCTGATGAAGTTTTTTCTCAAGATAATTTTTACTATTTTTTTATAGATGAAGATAAATATTATTTTGTACCATTTAATAATGATGAAAAAGTAGTTAATTTAATTTATAATCAACTAAATAATTTAAAAATAAAAACTAATTTAATTATTTACAATAAACAAAATAAGATTGGAACGTTATATAAAGAAAAATTATATGCAATGTTAAAGGTTAACTGTATAGAAAATGAGGTAGTAAATTTAGAGGAGTTTTTGAATATACCTATTGATGTAGAGGTTAGCGATTGGGGAAAAGTTTGGGGAGAAAAATTAGATTATTATGCATATCAAGTAAGTCAACGAGGTTTAAAAAAAGAGGGAATATTAAATAGTTTTAGTTATTATGCTGGTATGGGAGAGAATGCCATTGAATATTATAACTTGATTAAGAATAAACAAAATAGAGGGTTTATAGAGCATCGAAGAGTTTATGATATTAATTATGAAATTAATTATTTCAATCCTTTAAATTTAGTGATCGATTATTCTGTAAGAGATATTGCAGAATATATAAAAAGTGCTTTTTTTAAAGATAATTTAAATATTGATAAAGTTATTAATTATATTAACAAAAACTTTAATAGTGAAGATTCTATAAATTTAATTTTTTCAAGGTTATTATTTCCAACTTATTATTTTGATTTGTATGATAAAGTTATAAATGATGAGGAAAAGGATACTATACTAGTTGATGTAATTAATTTAGCAGATAAATATGAAGCTTTTTTAAAGGATTTTTATATGTATTATTCTAAATTGTATCCTATGTTTAGGGTAGAGTGGTTAATAAAAACGCAGATTTAAAAATCTACGTTTATTACTCCTTCAATTTCGGGTATTTCTTCTTGAAACATCTTTAGAATTCCGTTATTTATAGTATCATCTTGAAATCCACAATAAGCACAAGCACCAGTTAGTTTTATAAATACATAATTGTCCTCTAAACGGATAAATTCAATGTCTCCGCCTTCTTCATTAATATAAGGTTTTATGTTATTAATCAATTCTTTTATTTTTTTTTCTTTGTCTTCCATATAAATCACTTTTATAATTATACTTAAAAAAATTTACTTAGTAAAGTAAAATATGATATAATCAAGTTGAGGTGCAATAATGGAAGACTATTTAGTTGGAAATATTGTAAAGGGTAAAGTGACAGGAATTGAACCATATGGTGTTTTTATTAAAGTTGATAATAAAGTAGATGGAATGGTTCATATTTCAGAAATAACTAATAATTTTGTTAAGGATATCAATAGTTGGGTTACATTAGGTGATGAAGTTTATGCAAAGATTATTGATATAGATTTTGATAAAAATAATTTAAAATTATCTTTTAAAGGCTTAAATTATAAAGTTAATAATGATGGTAAAGTACATGAATCCGTTAGAGGCTTTTCTCCTTTACAAGAAAATCTGCCAAAATGGACAGAGGAAATGATGCGAAGTTTGAAATAAACTTCTTTTTTTTGGCAAATAAAAAAACTAACAAAATGTTAGTTAATTATTTAAATGGTGTCCTGTATGCGACTTGAACGCATGACCCTTTGATTAAAAGTCAAATGCTCTACCGACTGAGCTAACAG
>CAKOLD010000052.1 GCA_934096015.1 uncultured Bacilli bacterium | reverse complement strand
TATACTAATCATTATTATACATTTACCCCCCCCCCCCCTGTCAAGACGCTAAAAAAATTTCTAAGAAAAGAAAAAAGCCAAAAAATTCTGACTTATTGTTTCCAACGATTAATAACATCACAATTAGAAGAATATGGAAGTGGATTTGGCAAATCCATCTTAATCAATACAGGTATTTTAAAAGCATTACCGAACGCAACTAAAGTACCACTTTGTAAAGAATTCAATTTATTAATTATATCACTAGAAATATTTGGTAACATTTTTTCAATATATTCCAAATCTCTTGGGTGTGTCATTTTTAAAATCAAGAAATTACTAACTTGAGAAATAACTGTTTCACTTATTTCTACAGGTCTTTGACTTATTAAATTCAAAATAACTCCATATTTACGTCCTTCTTTAGCAATTCTTTCAAAAATATTATAACCAAGTAAAAAATTATCACTATCACTTACTACATATCTATGGGCTTCTTCTATAAATAAATGGAAAGGTATACTAGCACGTTCTTTAAGTCCTTTAGAAAAATCAAATAATATTCTACTCATAATTTTAACAATAGTTTTTGCTAAACCATCATTAACATTTTCCAAATTTATATTTACAATTTGACTTCTTTTGTTATTTAAAACAATTAAACTAGATACATAATTATCAACATCTATATATTGAGGATAATCAAAATATTTAGCTTCCGGACCATTTAAAATAGAATCTAATCTTACTTGTAAAATAGTTGCATGATCTTGTATTGTTTGATTATCTAAAAAACCTTCTCCGATTAATGTGAAATTCAAAGCTCCTGCTAAATCTTTTAAATTATAAAAAGCATCTGTAGGAGTTTCTATTTTTTCTTCTAAAGAATCATCAATAAATTTTCTAACATATTCATTTAATAATACACTTTCTCCAAATTCTCCATTACGATCTATTTTAAAGCATTCACTAAATATTCTTGTATATCCAATACCTTGTAATTCTGCATTAACATTAAATTCATTAGTACTACAGCTTGCTAATATAGTAAATATATCATTCTTCTTTAAAGCTGCAGTTTTATTAGAAAATAGCACTGACATAATTGCTTTTGCAATTAGATGATTTTTAAGTTTTATCGCATTTTCATCATGCTTAGAAAATATTTTAGCTAACTTTATCATACGAGCAATAATTGTTAATTGAGCATGATTATCTGCATTAAGTAATATTGCAATATCATCTTCTTTTAATAAGAAAATTGGAATCTGTAAAACAGCATCTGTTTCATCTTCTGGATTAGTTGTTAAAAATTTATACTGATAATTAGGATTAATTTGATCTAAAACTTTAAAAGCATTCTTATACTCTCCATAAGCATCAAACATAAAAATATTCGCATTATATGTTAAAAAATTTTTATTTAAAAAGACATTTTGAACTATTCTAGAAACACTACAACTCTTACCACTACCACTATTACCAAAAATAGCTAAATGGTTAGAAAACAAATCATTTATTTTGGCATAAATATTTCTCTCAGGATATATTGGACTTTTTCCAATATAAATACTTTCTTGATCATTCTGTCCCATAATAATATCCAATTCTTGATTAGTAATTACTCTAATATTACTTGTTAGAGTTGGTTTTTTTATAGTACCAGCAATAAATCTATCACCAATAAATTCACCCTTAAGATCAATATAAACACACTCTTCATCAACTTCTTTAACTTCACCTAATATTTTTGAATTATTATCTTCAAATATAACATGTAAATTCATTAAATTAGGTAATACACCAGCCCCTTTATTTATAAATACTGAAGCCGTAGAGTCATTAATATTTTTTATTTTTCCAAACATACTATCATCCTTACTATAACAATAATAACATACTTTTATTCTATATCAAAACAATTAAAATCTTCTTCTGTCAACTTTACTCTATTAGAAACAAATAAATAAGCAAGTACATCTCCAATTGAAACCTCATCTCCAACTGATTTCATAAGTCTAATTCCTGTACCTTCATCTACATTATCAGTTTCACTAGTTTTATTAACTCCAAGTTTTACTGCTAATAAACCTACTTCTAAGGCATCAACATTTTTTAAAATACCATTCTTATTCGCTTTAATTTCTAAAACATTATCAGACAAATCAAGACGAGATAAATCTCCTCCCTGTCTTGTTACAAATTCTTGAAATTTTTTAAAAGCTTTACCACTTTCAATACTTAAATTTATTTCTTTTAATGCTGAATCTATACTCATATTTTTAGCATTACTTAAAAGTTTACTAGCAATTTCAACAGAAACATCTTTTAATCTACATTCTTTTCCTTTAAGAACTTTTACCGCTTCTAAAACTTCAATAGCATTACCAATAGAATCTCCAAGAGGTTTATTCATATCAGTTTTTATAGTAATAACTTTTCTTTTAAAATGTTCACCTATACGAATTAACCAATCACTTAAAACATTAGCATCATGATCATTCTTTATTAAAGCTCCATCTCCAACCTTGATATCAATTAAAATAGTATTAGCCCCACTTGCTATTTTTTTTGACATTATACTAGATGCAATTAAAGGAATAGATTCAGTTGTTCCAGTTAAATTTCTTAAATTATAAATTTCCTTATCCATAGGAACTAATTTATCAGTTTGTCTAGATATACAAAAGCCAACTTCTTCTGCTAATTTTATAAATTGATCTTTTGTTAAATTAGTATTAAATCCTGGGATACTTTCAAGTTTATCAATAGTTCCTCCAGTATGTCCTAAACCTCTACCGCTCATTTTAGCCATTACAATTCCACAACTAGCTAAAATAGGTCCTACAATTAAAGTTGTAGTGTCACCAACACCTCCAGTAGAATGTTTATCAACACAAGGCTTAGAAATACCACTTAAATCATAAACTTCTCCACTATTAATAAAAATTTCCGTTAAATGAGCAGTTTCTGAAAAACTCATACCATTAATCACAATTGCCATCAAAAGAGCACTCATTTGAGCATCACTAACTTTTTTATCTAAATAGCCATTAAATGCAAAATCAATCTCTTCATTAGTTAATTCTAACTTATTTTTCTTTTTTACAATTATTTCAACTACATTCATACAATCCCTCTATTCTATATATAATTTTATCACAAAAAAATGCAATTATCTTCCAAAATTAAGATATTATTGCATTTTTCTTTACTAAATTAAATTTAACCAACTACGTAAGGATTTTTTTGTGTCCCATCTCCACTTTTTACTTGAACATCAGATTTTAGAGAGACTGCAGGACGGAATGAAAGAAAATAATCTCTCACATAAGTCGCATTGAAATTACACCCCACAACAAATGCTAAATCACTTGTACCATCTACATCGAAGAGTCCAGGAGACATAGTCCAAAAATATAAACTATCTATTTTTTGATAATCATTTATCAAAAAATAAATGCCACACCCACTAACTTCTTCACCTGCGTATACTACTTCATCTGCCGTTAATGCGCCCACATACATATCTCTGTTATCATTAAATTTACTAATATTAGTTCCATTACATTTTAATGTTGGTTCTTTTGTTTTTTTGCCGTATAAGCGCACATATGAATCATAATAAAATTTTATACCTTTAATTTGTTTATCCAGCATTTCTTGACCAGACAATGACGTTGAATTATCAGTATCAGTTGCATATGCTTTATCATTTAAACACCAATCGCCACTTTTTAAGTATGATAAATATTCTGAAAGTGGTCCAGTTTGAAAGTTTTCAAATGCTGTTATCATTGAATTCTCTTTATCCATTTCACCATTCAAATAATTCATTAAAGTTACTATATTCGAATTTTGTGTTCCATCAATTGCAGTTGATGTATTTTCCACATACTCACTATAACCAAAATTACCAGTCTTTGTGGTTCCGCCAGTTGTTGTTGGTATATCCCAGTTTCCATTCATTGTTTCTGAACAAAGTTCATCCTGATCTTCTAATATAAGTTTTATACTTCCGTCTCCTTGAACTCTAAGAATTCTCCAACACATTCCTGCAAAATTTACAAAGTTATTATCAACAACACCTCTATAGTAATAACTTGTTCCATAATCATCTTCTGTACTTGAAAGTACTGCCTCTGTTCCTGTTGCAACCTTTTTTATTTCAATATATTTTAAAGTACTAGTTGTTTCTGTACTTGTACCTGTTATTTTATAAATATTACTTCTGTTAGTGCTATTAGCAATTGTACTACTTGAACTTCCACTATAACTTACAACATATTTACCAACTAAGTTACTATAAATATCACTATATTTACCTACAGCTGGATTTATTAAAGTTACTGTTCCTGTACTTTGATTCAATTCATAACTATCAGCATATGTATAATACATTGTAGATTGCTTAGCCGTAGTTAAATTGACTGAACTTTCTGCATCATCAAAATTTGCAGTAAATATTATTTTAGAGCTTTCATTCCCAGGTGTTGTTAATGGTTTACTAATTAAATTATCATTACCAATTGCTTTTAATAATGTTCCTTCACTGGCATTTTCAAATATAGTTCCTACTGCCTCATCTATATTTACTCTCA
>CAKOLD010000051.1 GCA_934096015.1 uncultured Bacilli bacterium | reverse complement strand
CCCCCCCCCCTTGTCAAGCACAAAAAAACAAGCAAAATATTACTTGTTTTCATGTTTTTTCATTGATTCACTTAATACAGTCCCTAAAGATGCAATTCCTGATAAGTCAGCTGGTAATATAATTTTTGTAGAATTTCCATTAGCAACTTTAGCTAAAGTTTCATAACTTTTTAATTGTAAAACTGAACTATCAGCCTTAGCTTCTTTTAACAATCTAATACCCTCTGCTTCTGCTGTTTTTAATTTTAATAAAGCTTCTGCTTCACCTTCGCTTCTTTTTATTCTGCTTTCTTTTTCAGCTTCTGCTCTTAATATTGCACTTTCCTTTTCACCCTCAGCAATTAAAATGCTAGACTTTTTCTCTCCCTCAGCTTGTAAGATTTTCTCTCTTCTTTCACGTTCAGCACGCATTTGTTTTTCCATAGCTTCTTGAATATCTTTTGGAGGTAAAATGTTTTTAACCTCTACTCTGTTTACCTTTATACCCCAAGGATCAGTAGCTTCATCTAAAATTGCTCGCATTTTTGAATTAATTATATCTCTACTTGTTAATGTTTGATCTAATTCTAACTCTCCAATAATATTTCTAAGAGTAGTTGCTGTTAAGTTTTCAATTGCACTTATTGGATACTCAACACCATATGTATAAAGTTTAGCATCAGTAATTTGAAAATAAACAACAGTATCTATTTGCATAGTAACATTATCTTTTGTAATTACTGGTTGAGGTGCAAAATCTTTAACCATTTCTTTTAAAGTAACTTTATTAGATATAGAATCTACAAAAGGAATTTTAAAATGTAATCCATTATTCCAAGTTGTAAAATATGATCCTAATCTTTCTATAACATAAGCTTTTGCTTGAGGAACTATTTTAATATTAGGAATTATTAAAATAGCCACTATAATTAAAATAATAATAAAAATTGTCATAAATCATTCTCCTTTTCTACAATTAATTTTACTCCATCAATTTTTAATACCTTTACATTTTCACCAACAGGAATTTTTACATTCGATATAGCACTCCAACGTTTACCATCAACTTTTATTTCACCTATAGAATTTTTTTTAATTTCTTCAGTTACAATTCCCGTCATACCAATTACTCTATCAAGGTTAGTTTTTATATTTTTTTGTTTTAAATACTTATCTATTATTGGTTTTGTTAAGAACAATAAAATTACTCCCACAATTACAAATACACCTATTTGAATAACTAAATTATCTGTAAACAATGATACTATCATTGCAATAAGTGAACTTATAACAAACCAAATCGATACAATATTTATAGTCATTGCTTCTATTACAATCAACACTATTGCTATAACTAACCAATAAAGCCAAAACATACGATACTCCTTTCTAACACTATTATATATAATTATTTATATTACTTCAATTATTAATTATTATATGGATTAACATGTACCATACAATGTTTGCAATTATCAATATTATCTTCTATTTTTAAATGAATTTTTTCAGCAATATCATGTGATTTTTCTAACGTCAGTTGCTTATCTAAACTAATTTCTAAATCAACATATATTTTAGATCCAAATAATCTAGTTTTTAACGAATCTATATTTCTTATTTCCTTTTCTTCTTTCAAAATATTAGTAATCTTTTCTATAGTTAAATCATCAGCACTAGAATCAATTATTCTATTAACACTTTCTTTTAAGATATTTATCGCAGAGGCACCAATAAATATACTAATCACGATTGATGCTAAAACATCACCAAAAACAAACCCTACCATAGATAAACTTATACCTACTAAAGAACCAATACTAGATATAGCATCACTTCTATGATGCCATGCATCTGCTATAAGAGCATCACTATTTAATTTCTTTCCAACTTTAACTGTATAGTGATACATCCATTCTTTTATAGCAATTGATAACACCGCTGCTATTAAGGCAATTAAAGAAGGGGTTACTATTGTAGGTTTACTCCATATATTTTTAATACCACTTATTCCTAAGGATATTCCCGTAAGTAATAAAATTATTCCTAAGATCACTGCCGATAATGATTCAAACTTTTCATGACCATAAGGATGTTCTTTATCAGATTCTTTTTTTGATAACTTTATACCAATTAGCACTATGATTGTTGATAAAACATCACTACCAGAATGAATCGCATCACTAATCATACTTTGAGAATTCCCAATCACTCCAGCAATTAATTTAAATAAGCACAAACCAATATTTATAACAATAGTTATAATAGACACTTTATAAGCTTCATTTTTCATAATATTCTCCTATTAAAAAATTAAGGTTTTTAAATCCTTAATCTATATTATTCTATTTTCATTTTTTGTTTACATTAAATAACTAATAAATTCTATAATTAATCCAGATATTACTCCAATAACATATAATAAAGAAATTATCTTAATATTCTCTTTTAAATCTTTATTCATTTTAAATAATACTACCAGTGCTACTCCACTTCCTGTTAAAAGCCCAGATATACAACTTGCAAAATTAATTATGCCATTTAAATATAATTCACTTATCACAACACTAGAAGCACAATTAGGAATTAACCCAATTAATGATGTTACAAATGGACTAAATACTGTATTATGTAAAAATATTTTCTTTAAATTATTCAAACCTATATAATTTATTCCTAAATTTAAAATTAATGTTATTACTAGAATAAATATACTTATATTAATTGTATGTTTTATACTTGATTTAATAATACTATGATTACAATCACAATGATTTTCTTTACAAAAATCCTCTATTTCTTGATTAGTTCTATCTTTTTTCTTACTAACAAAATCTATTAAATAACCCATTAAAAATCCAATTACTATTTTTGTTAATAATATACTTAAAATAGTTTTTATACTTGCCCCATTTGAAATTAAAAGTGGTAACATTTCATCACTAGTTGATAAATATATCGATATTAATGTACCTAAAGTAATTATTCTAGTAGCATATAAATTTGTTGCCATTACTGAAAAACCACACTGAGGAACAGCACCTAATATACTTCCAAGTAATGGTCCATAAGTTCCACTCTTTTCAATTATTTTTTTGCTATTTTTCGTAAATTTATGTTCTATTAATTCCATTAAATAAAAAGCTACAAATAAAAAAGGAATTAATTTTAATGCATCTATTAAAGTATCTACTATAATTTCATACATAATATCCCTCCAAATAATAAATTGATGATAACACAAATTATATAATTTAGCAATATATGTTATAATATCAAAAAAGAGGTATATTATGAATGAAAATATTGGTAAATATATAAAAAAAATTAGAACAGATAATAAACTAACTCAAAAAGAATTTGCTGATAAATTAAACGTTACTTACCAAGCAGTAAGTAAATGGGAAAATGGAAAAAATATTCCTGATATAAGTATATTAAAAGAAATAAGTATTCTTTTTAATGTTGATTTAAATATGATGTTAACTGGTAAAAAGAAAAAGAAAAAATATTTTATTTATATAACTACTTCCCTATTATTAATTTTATTATTAATAGGATATATGCTTTTTAATAATAAAAAAAATGAATATGAATTTAAAAAAGTAACCACTACCTGTGATGATTTTAAAATAATTGGTAGTGCTGCTTACAACAAAGAAAAATCATCAATCTATATTTCTAATATAGAATATTGTGGTAATGAAACTGATATAAATTATGACAGTATAGATTGTATTTTATTAGAAAAACATAATAATAAAGAAAAAGAAATAAGTACATGCGAAAGTATTAAAAATATTTCTTTAACTAAATACTTAGAAAATATTAGTATTAATGTCGATAATTATATATGTAAAGAATTTGCTAATTCTCTTATCTATCTAAAGATAAATGCCACTAAAAAAAATAAAAAAACCACTTATACTATTCCTTTAAAGTTTATTAATGTTTGCTAACTACAATGTATAATGATATAATCGACTAGGAGGTAAAAAAATGAAAAAAATTTTTGGAATATTAACTATATTATTATTAACAGTTTCTCTTATTGGCTGTACTAAAAAAGAAGAACAAATCGATAACACAGAAGCCTTAAAATTTAAAGAAGAATATGAATCTTTAAATGGTAAAGAAACCAGTTATAAAACAATTCATAGAGCAATAACAATTAGTGATGATAATCCATTTATAACAGTAGATGAAGATGAAATTGTTAATTTAATTAATAATAAAGAAACCTTTTATGTTTACTTTGGTTTTCCTGAATGTCCATGGTGTCGTAGTGTTTTAGAATCATTTATTAAAGTTTCTAAAGATAATAAAATAGAAAAAGTATATTATGTTAACGTTAAAGAAATTAGAGATACTCTTGAATTAAATAAAGGAAAAACTAAAAAAACTAAAGAAGGTACTGAAGGTTATTATAAATTACTTGACTTAATAGACAACGTATTAAGTGATTACAAATTAACTGATAATAACGGAAAAGTTGTTAAAACTAATGAAAAAAGAATATACGCTCCTAATTTCATTTATGTAGAAAAAGGCAAAGCTACAAAAATAACTCAAGGAATTAGTGAAAAACAAACAGATTCTAACATGGATTTATCAAAAGAAATAATTAGTGATCAAGAAAAAATATTTAAAGATTTTTTAACCAATTAATTGGTTTTTTTTTTGGAAAATTTTACCATTTTATGAACGTTTGTTTGCTAATATAACAATTTTGTTTTATAATTAAATTGGTGATTTAAATGGACTTAAAAGAAAAATTAAAGATTCTTACTGACAGTGCAAAATATGATGCAAGTTGCTCTTCTAGTG
>CAKOLD010000050.1 GCA_934096015.1 uncultured Bacilli bacterium | reverse complement strand
CATCTACACTTTATTTTATGAATAAAATAAGATAACTAACATTTTAAAAGTCTAAAAAATAAAAAAATCTATATTAAATTAAATATAGATAATAACAACATTACAATAACACTAAAAAAGTTATTAAAAAAATGTAACATAATTGAATAAAATATATTATTAAACTTCTGATAAAAATATGCTAAACAAAGACCCATTGACACATAAGAAATTGATTGTAATAACGCCAATTTAATATTAAGATCTGTAGGGAAAATATGTATAAATCCAAATAAACATCCACTTACTAAAACAAATAGTACTCTATTACTAATACATTTTTTAAATCCTAAACGAAATATAGTCTCTTCATACAAAGGCGCAAGAATCGTTGCACTTAAACATATTAATAAAGGAAACTCATTAAACATATCATTAATTAAAGACTGATTTTCACTAGTAGTTATTTCAACCCCCATCATTCCTGCTAAAACATCAGCCAAATAACTTGAAAAAACTTTAAATAAAAACATTATTCCAAATACTTTTAAACTAAATAGAATTTTATTTTTCATATTTACTTTAAATTCTTTAAAATCATGTTTTAAATCTTTATAATAAATCATACATGTAAAGAATGTCATTATAATAGCCATTATAAGTTCTAAAAAACTTCGACTAACAAAACTTAATTTAGATGTATCTATATTAAAAGTAATTAATATAAATCTAAAAATATCACCAATATACAAAAATAAAATAAAACAAAAAGCAAGTTTCAAAACATTAATTATTTTTTCTTTCATATTACCATTACCACCTCAAATAACCTATTAACAAAGGAGCAAATAACAAATACAATGATAATACCAAAATTGGATACCAAATATTTTTATTTCTAGAATAAATATATGATAAAAACACTCCTAATATAAATGTTGGCAAAACATTAAAAAACATATTCAAAAATGTAGGAGCATAATTATATGCTTCAACCAAAGCCCAAATAAAACCACTCATCAACACTTTTGTTCCATTACTTTTAAACATTCTCTCTGCACATAATATATATACAGCACAATAAGAAAAAGGAATTAATACAGCATATTTAATTAAATCTAAAATATATTTTAAAGATAAATTATTATTTAAAACATTAAAATAAGTTTTTTCAACAACAGTAACATTAAACATAGAAGCAATATATTTTATAAAATAAATAGCAATATTCATAACAACAGTCATTATTAATAAAATCAATAATGAATATAATAAATTCTTAAAAAAATTCTTAGTAAATCCTTCTTTATTCCCTTTAATAGTTCCTTTATAAATAAAATATAATATTATACATAATACAAACTGAATAATAAATAATACAATATCTTTTACATCACTAGAATAATTACTAAAATTTATTCCAAAATTACTTAAAACTTTTAAACTATATTCTTGGAAAAAAACCAAAATAATTAAACTAACTATAAATTCTAAAACATATATAATTTTATCTTTCACAATACCACCTATAATAAAATAATATAATTATTTAGAATATTTATCAAGTATAATTAGATGCCTCTTTTATCAATTACATAAATTTTCTTATTTTTATAAAAAGCATAAAAAACATTTTCTTTTTTTATATTATTTTTTCTTAAAATATCTCTTAACCAGGTTTCATTTTTTTTAACTTTTTTTAAAGTTTCATATTCAATATTACCATCCAATATAAGAGGCATTGGATAATCACTTTTAATTCTTAAAAAATTATATTTAAAAATAGATAATTTACCATTAGGTTCTAAAAAAGCATATTCAACATCTTCTATAGATTTTATACTTTGTTGTCTTAAGCTTAATAGTAAATCATCCAAAGTATATCTTTGTTTAATCATTTCCTTATAATTTAATTTTCCATGATTAATAATTAAACTAGGTTTTCCACCCATTATATTTCTAAAAACTTTTGATTTTACAGAAATATATCCTAAAACTATTTCTAACAACACAAGTAATATTATAGGAATAACTGTTAAGTAAATTGGATCATTAATATTTTCTATACTAATAGCAATTAATTCTGCCATTAAAATAGAAACTATTAAATCAATAATTCCAAGTTGTCCTATTTCTCTTTTTCCCATAATTCTATAAGCAAAAACAATAAAAAAATAAAAAAATATTGTCCTATAAATAGCTTGTAATAATTCCATTTTATCACCACTATTATTATGGACAATATTAATAATTTTTAAACATTTATAATTTAATTGCTTTACTTAGTTCTTTAATGTGCTGTCTATAATAAAGGTCAATAACTTCATCTATAGTCTTACAATCATGAAAATTTTCAAGTCCTCCAACCTTTTTATTAACCGCAATTTGATAATTTTCTAAAATAATATCATAATCACTTTGAAGTTTTTCTAAAATACCATTAAATTCATCTATTGATAAATCAATATCTGCAATTTTATCTTGTATGTTATTTATAGTAACTTCATCATTATGAATCATACCTTCTAAAGTAATTTCATTATTAGTTAAATCCTTTATATTCATATTTTTTTGTTTTGCTTTTATATACCTTATTTGATTGTTTTGTTTAGTTCTATTTACTTCTTCAAAAAAAACATTGATTAATGTTAATAGCGAAACTGGTAATAAACCTAAACCTAAAACAGAAGATATAACTAAAACAATTTGAATTAAAGCAGTAACTTCCACACCTTTTCTTTTATTTTGAACTGCTTTAGAAATCTCATGATTCAATTCATAATAATCTTTACTTTTCTTATTTGATTCCGATAAAATCATTTGAGATTCTATCATATGATTTTTAGTATTCTTTAAATCAATTTCCAAATCAAATTTCTTTTCCTCTAATTGTCTTAAATCATCCTTTACTTCAACAGCTTGTTTTTGTAATTTAGTCAAATCCTTCATAAATAAATTCATAACATCACCCTCCCAAACTGGAATCAGCAATAAAAAAACTCCATAATGGAGTCGTAAAAATATCTATTTATCTAACCAATCCCCATTGATAGATAAATTATAGCACATTTGTTCTGTTTTGTCAAAAGTGCTACTATTTTTGACAAACAGTTATTAAACCATGATCTATTTCTTCTAAAGCTCTCCCTAGTTCTTTTTTATTTTTATATTCGCATTCTTTCATTTGATAATGCTCATATTGTTGCATTTGTTTTGCTCTTTTACTAGCAATATGAACTAGTTTATACTTAGAATCAATTATGTTTAATAACTTATCAATAGATGGATATATCATATAAACTCCTCCTACAATAATAATATATAATATTTACAGAAATTAATCTATTTAATCACAAAAAATTTACATTTTTTTTACAATTAATTATTAACTTCAATTGTAGGATTAACATCAGTATTAACTGTTATTATATTTTTTCCATTAATCGTAGTTATAGGTTCTAGATAAATATTCTTTCCTATTGGACTTTCTAATATATAATTAACTGTAATAGAATTATTAGTTAAATAATCTTTTATTTTAGTAATTTTCTCTTCATCACTCATATCATCAGTTATTCCCAATAAATCCTTTTTTATTTTATAAAAAATAGCATTATTTGAATGATTGTAAGTTATAGCATTTATTGAATTATTAGATACCTTTGTATAATCTAAAAATGATAAACTTTTTAACTTATTACTTAAAATCTGTATATTATCCTTAACATCTGTAAGTAATAATCTATCTTTTAAAACCTGATTAAAAAGTGATAAACTTCCATCATTAGTACCCATTTGTGAAACCCCAGAAACAAATAAAGTTACTTCTTTTATTTTTCTAACAACTTTTTGTTCTTTAAAATCTATATAGTCAGCATAATCTCCTATTTTTCTAAGTGGTTCATCTAAATAAACATTTTTAGTAACTGTCTCTTGATAAGGTTCAAAGTCACTAGTTTCTGTACTTTTATATACCATTATATTTTTTAAATAACAATTCTCTGTTCCTCCACTATAAATATACGTAGCACTGTTTAACATATCTTCTGTTGCTGTATATTCTGTATTTGTTCTTAAAGTATTTTTATAAGTATTTAAATATATATAATTTACCGTTTTGTCATACCTTATTGCATTTGTTTCAAAAGATATTTTAAATTTATCTCCTACTTTTAAATCTGGAACTAAATCTTTAAAGTTTCCTATTGAATAACCATTAGTAAAACTTTCAGTTTTCAATATATTATATCCAGTGTCAGTGACTTCTAAATACCCTCCAGACAATACACTACTAAAAATAGCATTTCTATTAAACATATTTTTACCACTAACAGTTACTGGTATTTTATAACCATATGGCTCATAAGATTTAACTGTATTACCTTGTAATAATTGTATATTAGTTATTTGGGTCGTATGTATTGTAGAAGAAATCTCAGGATATAACAAAATACTTTCTACAGTTTTATCTTCTGGGATTGTTATGCTAACTCCACTGCTTGCAGGTGTCGAATAAGTCTTATCAGTATACTGATATCTCCAAAACGGTTTAATCTCATCAGTACTCCCTATATCAAAACTCATCACATACTCATTTCCAGATATCAAATTATCTATTGTAGCTATAATATAATAAGAACCTGTATATTGAATTCCATTATTAATAAAAGTCATTCCCCCAGCTGTATATGGTGTAAATTGATTATAGTCAATAAGATTGTCTGTCTTATCTCCAACACTTTCTATCTCAACTGGACTATCTGGTGTTGGAGTTCCATTTTGTACACTATTTCCATATATTCTGTAGTTTTCTAAAGTATTTCCATTCCCTAAGAATGTTACACTACTTCCACTTGTTTTATTCTCTTTTTTATTATCGATATTTACTCTAAAACTTAGTGTTTTATTCATATCTACATTTTGA
>CAKOLD010000049.1 GCA_934096015.1 uncultured Bacilli bacterium | reverse complement strand
AGTGGTAGCAAAAGAAGAAATAATGATTCTAAAATTGGAAATACAAGTTATAGCGGAATTTGCCACTCTTTTTCAAAAGATGGAAGATGCATATCACTGTTAAAAATACTTATGACAAACTGTTGCATTTTTGATTGCAAATACTGTATTAATAGAAAATCAAATAACGTTAAAAGAGCTATCTTTACCCCTGAAGAAATATGTGAATTAACAATTAATTTTTATAAAAGAAATTATATTGAAGGTTTATTTCTTTCTAGTGGAATATTAAAAAGTCCTGATTACACAATGGAATTAATGATTAAAACCATTACTCTTTTAAGAAAAAAATATCATTTTGGAGGTTATATTCATGCCAAATGCATACCAGGATCAAGTAAATATTTAATAAAAAAACTAGGATCTTTAGTAGACCGTATGAGTGCTAACATAGAACTTCCAAGTGATAACTCACTTAAACTTCTTGCTCCTAACAAAAAAGAAGATACAGTATTAGATGCTATGAACTTCATAAAAAAAGAACAAAACAATGCATTTGTTCCTGCTGGACAGAGTACTCAAATGATTATAGGAGCTTCTAAAGAAAGTGATTACGACATAATGAACAAAAGTGAATTCATGTACAAAAACTTTGACTTAAAACGAGTTTTTTACTCTGCTTATATCTCTGTTAATAATGATAAACTATTACCAACTTTAAAAGTACCTCCACTTAAAAGAGAAAATAGATTATATCAAGCTGATTGGCTACTAAGATTTTATGGTTATAAAGTTAGTGATTTGCTAGATCAAAGTCATCCAAACTTTAATTTATTAATTGATCCTAAGGCCGATTGGGCTTTAAGACATTTAAATCTTTTTCCAAAAGAAATTAATACTTGCAGTTATGAAGATTTATTAAAAGTTCCAGGAATAGGAGTAACTAGTGCAAAAAGAATTATTAAAAACCGAAAAAACTTTAACATTACCTTTAAAGATCTTAAGAAGATGGGAATTGTTTTAAAACGAGCACAATATTTTATAACCTGCAATAACCAATACTTCATAAACGAAAAATATTTTAACGGCAAATTTATAGAAACAAATTTAGTTTTGGAAACCAATGCTCCAACTACTACTTATCAGCAATTGAGGTTATTCTAATGGAATATGTTTTTATTTATGATAATACTTTTACGGGTTTATTAAACTTAATTGATTATTTAACAAATAAAAAAATTAAACCCTATAATATAAAAAATAAATATTATTCACCATCCCTCTTTGAAAAAACAATTAAACTTAACATAAATAATAGTAATATTCATTATTATATTATTAAAAAAACAACCTTTCCTATTTATTCAACACTATATTATATCTTTTTATCTAGTGACCCTAATAAAGAACTAATTATTTATTACTTTTACATAAATGCCATTAAATATAAAAATAAAATCTTTAATATGCGAAACTTAAAATGCATTAATAGAGCCTTAAAAATAGTAAAATATGTTAAAAATGAAACACATAAATATAAAGGTTTTGTCAGATTTAAAGAAACAAACAACATATTATATGCAGAAATAAGTCCAGAAAATAATATATTAGAATTACTTTCTATACACTTTAAAAAAAGATTAAAAAATGAATATTGGATTATAAAAGATGTTAAAAGAAATATATCTAGCTTTTATAACAAAAAAGATTTTATTATAAAAAACAACATTGATTTAAATCTTGATATAAAAAAAGATAATTATCAAGACTTATGGAAACTATTTTATAACACCGTAGGAATTGAAAATAGAACTAATGAAAAATGCCGAAGAAATTTTATGCCAAAAAGATATTGGAAATATTTAGTAGAAATGAGTGATATATAATGAAAAAAGTTATTTATGGAGATAATTTAAAATTAAAAATTAATGAAGCCATAAAACTATTATGTGAGCCAGTAAAAGGAACACTTGGTCCTAAAGGACACAATGTTATTATAGATCAAGCAATGTTTAGCCCTTTTATTACAAATGATGGTGTAACTATTGCCGAAGCCATTGAAAGTGATGATAATATTGTAAATTGCATCTTAAAACTAGCAAAAGAAAGTAGTATAAAAACAAATGAAGACGTTGGTGATGGTACAACTACTACTCTAGTATTATTAGAAAGTATTTTTAATAAAGGTAGAGAATTAATCGAAAACGGTATAAATCCTATGATTATAAAACAAGAATTAGAAAATGCCTTAAATACAATTTTAAAACTTCTAGAAAAAGAACGTTTAGAAATTAATGAAAAAGACATTAATTTAGTTGCTTTTAACTCCTCTAACGATCATGAAATAGCTGATACAATAAGTAATGTATTTAAAAAAATAAAATATAAAGAAGCCATTGAAATTAAAGAAGGAAAAACTGAAAAAACTATAGTTAATTACTATAATGGGTATTCTTTCGAAACTCTATTAGCATCTCCATATTTTAAAAAACAAAAAATATTAAGTTTTAATAATCCATATATTTTATTACAAAAAAAAGAACTTTTTGATATTAAAGAAATATCTAATTACCTAAATATTATTAAAGATGAAAATAAAAGTTTAATTATTATAGCAGAAGATTACATTGATGAACTAATTAACGAAGTTTTATCACTATATTTAGATCATAAATTAAAAATCATATTATTAAAAGCTCCCATGTATGGCATTAAACAAGAAGAATTTTGGGATGACTTAAAATCAATTTTAGATAATAAATTCTTTAATACTGTTAACAATATTAACATATATGAAAATTTAACATGTATTAGTTTCAAAAAAAATAATTCAATCAATAAAAGAATAACTAATTTAAAAAAAGAATTAGATGATAACAAAAGTGATATAGAAGAAAAAATAGCTATGTTGGAAAATGGAACAGCTGAAATATTAGTTGGTGGCAAAACATCATTAGAAAGGCGTGAAAAACAAATGAGATTTACTGATGCATTATGTGCTGTTAATACACTAAATAGTGGAATTTTAATAGGAGCAGGCGCCACTTTACTAAAAATTGCTTATCAATTAAAAGATGACACCTACGGTTTAAAAATTTTAAAAGAAGCCTTACATTCACCAGTAAAACAACTATGTTATAATTCTGGAATAAATTATGACGAAGTTTTAACTAAATACATTAATTCAAACTTTACCATCGTATTAAACATTATAACTAACGAGTATGAAACAACTAATAATACTGGTATAAAAGACCCTTACTTAGTAGTTACTAACGCTCTTAAAAATGCTGTTAGCATTGCAAGCTTATTATTAACTACTAACTCTTTAGTTATAAACGATACGATTGACAATAAAAATAAAAATTACGATGATTATACTTACTAATCAAAAAAATCTTCCCAAGGATTTTTATTTTTTATTTTTTTTAAACATTTTTCTATAGTTATTTCATCAGGTTTAATTTTATCTAGTTCACTCCATTTTATAGGTAAAGATACAGTAATTTTATTTTTAATTTTTAAAGAATAAGGAGCAACAAAAGTAGCTCCTTTTGTATTTCTTACCCAGTCAATATATATCTTATTAGTTCGTTCACTCTTCCTCATATTACTAGTATATTTTTCTGGATATTTATTTTCCATTAAAGATGCAATATTTTTAGCAATCATAGTAAATTTTTTCCAGCTAATTTTTTCTTTAAAAGGAATCAAAATATGATACCCTTTTCCTCCACTAGTTTTCAAATAAGATTTTAAACCTAATTTATTTAAAATTTTCTTTAAATCTCTAACACCAATTCTTAACTTATCTAAAGATAATTTTTCATCAGGATCTAAATCAAAAACCATTATATCTGGTGCATTAATCTTATTTGCCTTACTACCCCAAATATGAATTTCATAATTATTATTTTGTACTAATTCCATTAATCCATTTAAATCATTAACGTAATAAAAATCATTTTTATCATTAGTGGTTTTTAATTTAGTCTTTTTTAAAAACTTCAAAGAACTAAAATGCTTTTTAAAAAAACACTCTTTATTGTTAGGACACATTTTAGTACTTATTAACCTATTATCTAAATAAGGAAACATTTTATCAAACACTTTTAAATAATAAGAAACTATATCTTGTTTAGTTATCTTACCTTTAATAATTTTATCTGGACTTGTAATATTAACTTTAGTTAAATTATCTTTTTTTATTTGACTCATTGTTCGTTTTGTTTTTATACTAGTTTTATAAGAAGTAATTTTTTTCTTACTAACAAATTTATCTTTCTCTTTAATCAAAAGCCAATTATTCTCTTTATACTTTATTAAAGTATATTTTCCCTTAAAACGTTGTCCATATAAAGTAAATTTTAAAGGACCATTTTTAAAATCTTTATACTTACTATTTAATTCATAATAACCACAATCAAAAATCATTACAGTTCCTGCTCCGTACTCCCCTTCAGGAATAATTCCTTCAAAATCTTTATAATTAAAAGGATGATCCTCTACTTTTACTGCTAATCTTTTATCACTAGTATTAAAAGAAGGTCCTTTAGGAACAGCCCAACTTTTTAAAACTCCATCAAATTCTAAGCGAAAATCGTAATGATCCTTTCTAGCAATATGATGTTGGATTACAAATTTCAACTTTTTATTACTTTTTTTATTAACTCTTCCAATTGGTTCTTTTGTTTTATTAAAATTTCTCTTATTATTATACTGATTTAAATTATTCATAAATTACCTCAGTATTAGTTTAATTGTTCTAAAATAAATTATACTAAAAAAAAGACCTACGTCTCTATATTTTTTTTAATCGCTTGCTCTCTTTTGCTCTTTTTCTAGCTCTATCGCATTCTTCTTTAAAACACTCAGCAAGTTCATTTATACAGCCTATTATATCCGCTATTTCTATTTTTGATACTCCATCAAATTGTTCTGTTAATATTTCATATAAAGTTTCTTCAACACTCTCTCTTAAAACCAAATCAACGCTTTTACCAGTAAATCTTTTTACTAATTTTGCTAATAAATTTTGATATGGTTTCCATTTTAACATTTCTTCTAATGGATCTAATAATGGTTTACACATTTCTGCATCTGGAATTAAATTAACTCCTCCGCCAGGTCTATCTTCTAAACTGTAA
>CAKOLD010000048.1 GCA_934096015.1 uncultured Bacilli bacterium | reverse complement strand
TGGTGGTATGGCTCCGGGAATTGATAGAATTTTGATGTTAATTCAAGATGAAGATAATTTAAGAGAAGTTCAAGCATTTCCAACTAGTGCTTCTGGAAGTGATTTATTAATGGGATCTCCAAGTGAAATAACTGATGAGCAATTAAAGGAATTAGGTATAAAAATTGAAGTAGGTGAGTTAGATGAATAATAATTTTACTAAAGAAAAAATAGAAAAATTAGCAGATTTATTAATGATAGGATTAACCGATAAAGAAGCGAATGATGTATTAGATGAATTTGAAGTAATTGATGCTAATATTAATAAAATAAATGATATTCAAGGAATTGAGAAGGTTGAGCCAATGACTCATGCTTTAGATAATTTTGAATTTTGTCTTAGAGAAGATGAAGTTGAAGACTCTATTCCGATTGAGGATCTTTTAAGAAATTCCGATGATACTTTAGATAGAGAAATATCAGTACCAAAGGTGGTGGGATAAATGATGGATAAGAGTATAGATGAATTACATGAATTACTTCTTGAAAAAAAGGTTACAAGTGATGATTTAGTAAAAGAAGCAATTGAAAAAGCTCATGAAGTTAATGAAAAATTAAATGCTTTTGTAACTATTATAGATGATGCTAAGAGTAGTGAAGTGACTAGTGATAAGTTATCTGGTATACCTTTTGCTGTTAAAGATAATTATTCTACAAAAGGAGTGTTATCAACGGGAAGTAGTAATACTTTAAAAGATTATGTTCCTTTCTTTACTGCTACTGCTGTTGAGAATTTAATTAGTCATGGAGCTATACCTGTTAGTAAAACTGTAATGGATGAACTTGGTATGGGAGGAACTGGAACAACAGGACATACTGGTGTTGTACATAATCCTTGGGATTTAACTCGTATGTGTAGCGGTTCTTCTAGTGGTTCTGCTGCTGCAGTTGCTGCTGGAGTTATTCCTTATGCTTTAGGAAGTGATACTGGAGATTCTATTAGAAAACCAGCAGGATATTGTGGAATTGTTGGATATAAACCAACTTATGGAATGATTAGTAGATATGGTTTATTTCCTTTTGCTTCAAGTTTAGATACTTGTGGAGTTCTTACAAGAAATGTTAGAGATGCTGCTATTGTAGTTGATGGTATGAAAGGTATCGATAAATATGATATGACTAGTTGGGATTCTAGTAATATTCACTTAGATAAGGATTTAACTAGTGATGTTAAAGGTAAAAAACTATTTTATATTAAAGAATTATGTGATATTGAAAATTATTCTAATCCAGATCCAGAGTTAGTAAAACATTTAGAGAATTTTAAAAAAACTTTGGATATTTGTAAAAAATTGGGCATGAGTGTTGAGGGTGTTTCAATTGATCAAAAATTACTTGATGCTTTACCTTCAGTATATGTAGTAATTTCTTGTGCAGAAGCTACTAGCAATATGTCTAATTTGACAGGATTTATTTTTGGTCCAAGAGGTGAAGGTGATAATTATATCGAAATGATGAAGGATCATCGTACTAAAGGTTTTTCACCACTTATAAAAAGAAGATTTATAATAGGTAGTTATGTGTTACAATCAGAAAACCAAGAAAAATATTTTAAAAATGCTCAAAGAGTAAGAAGATTGATTGTTGATAAAATGAAAGAATTATTTAAAAAGTATGATGCTTATATATCTCCAGTTGGTGTTGGACCTGCTAAACATTTAGATGGTTCAAAGGATGTTATTGATAATGAAACAAGTGTTTTAGATGAACAATTACAAATTGGAAATTTTGGTGGTTTTCCTTCTATAACAATTCCAAATGGATTTGTAAGTAAGTTACCTGTTGGAGTTAATATCACTTGTGATAATTATTTAGATCAACAAGCTTTAAATATCGCTTATGCTTTAGAACAGGAAATGAATTATAAAAATCAAATTGCTAAGGAGGTAGAGTAATGGGAAAATATAATGTGACTATTGGACTTGAAATGCATTGTGAAATAAGTGAAACTAATACAAAAGTATTTTCAAGTGCAAGAAATAGTTATTCTGAGGAAGCTAATAGTAATGTTAGACCTGTAGATATGGCTTTTCCAGGAACTTTACCTGTTGTTAATAAGGAATGTATTAAAATGAGTTTGATGATGAGTCAAATTCTTAATTGTAAACAACCAGAATACATGTATTTTGAAAGAAAAAATTATTATTATCCTGACTTACCTAAAGGATATCAAATTACTCAAAATACTAAACCTGCGCCTGTAGGAATGGATGGGTATATAGATATTATAAGAGAAGATGGTTCTACTTTTAGAGTTGGTATTGATAATATTCATTTAGAAGAAGATGCTGCTAGTATGAATCATTTATATGATACTTCAGTAATTGATTATAATAGAGCAGGAGTTCCTCTTTTAGAATTAGTAACAGAACCATGTATTCATTCTGCAGAAGATGCGGTAGCTTTCTTAGAATATGTACGAGCTATTTATCAATATTGTGGTATAAGCGAGGCTGATAGCAAAAAAGGACAAATTAGATGCGATGTAAATGTTTCAATATCAGAAAATGATACTTTAGGAACTAAAGTAGAAATAAAAAATGTCAATTCTTTTGGTGCAGTTCATGATGCAATATTGTATGAAATAAAAAGACAAACAGAATTAAAAGATGCTGGAAGATACGATGAAGTAGAACAAGATACTCGTAGATTTGATGAGGAAACTGGTACTACAATTCATATGAGAAGCAAAGTAGATGCAATTGATTATAAATATTTTGTAGAACCTAATTTACCTAAATTTAAAATTTCTAAAGAATGGTTAGAAGACATTAGAAAACAAATACCAGAATTACCATATGAACGTAAAGAAAAATATATGAATGAATATGGCTTATCAGATTATGATGCGGGAATTCTTATTAAGGATATTAAAACAGCAAATTATTTTGAAGAATGTTTAAAATTAGGTAATGATGCAAAAGTTAGTGCCAATTGGATAATTACTCAAATATTAGGATATACATATAAATATGATGAAGAAATAGATCAAATATATATGACACCATCAAGATTAAAGGTTATAACTGATTCTATTAGTAATGGTAAAATAAGTAGCAAACAAGCAAAAGAGTTATTTTTCAAGGTTTTAGAAGAAAAAGAAGAACCAGATAAACTAATGAAAAAATTAGGTATGATGCAAATTAGTGATGAAGGTGAACTTACTAAAATAATTACAGAAATACTTGATAATAATATTACTCAAATAGAACAATATAAAAATGGTAAAACTAATATGTTTGATTATTTTGTAGGACAAGTTATGAAAAATACTAGAGGTCAAGCTAATCCAGTAATGACTAAAGATATTTTAAATAAGGAATTGGATAAGAGATGAAAAATACAGCTTTTTAAACTGTATTTTTTTATCTAAAGATTAATTAAGTATTAAAATTATTATATAAAAAAACTAACCTTAGGTTAGTTAAATTCTTTTTTGGTGACCCGTACGGGATTTGAACCCATGAATGCATGCGTGAAAGGCATGTGTGTTCAACCACTTCACCAACGGGCCAAAATGACTAGTTAAATATACTATATTTTGGGTATATTTGTCAAGAAAAAGTTTTTGTTAAGTTAAAAAAAATTCTTACACAAATAAAAAAAATGTGGTATACTTTGTAAGTCGTGCAAAAATAATGTAAGTCCAGACATCTTGCATTATTTTTTTTGATTAGAAAAGAGGTTATAATGAAAATTGATTTAGGAAAAGAAAAAATTAATAAATTGTTATTATCATTTGCTATTCCTTGTGTAATTAGTATGTTAATTAATTCAATTTATAATATTGTTGATCAAATATTTATAGGAAAAGGGGTTGGTACACTAGGGAATGCTGCTACTAACGTGATTTTTCCTTTAGTTATTATAGCAAATGCTTTAGCTGGTCTTATTGGGAATGGAGCAAGCGCAAATTTATCTTTAAAAATGGGCGAAGGTAAAAAAGAAGATGCTAAGAAAAGTATTGGATCGTCTATAACTTTAACATTAATTGTATCTGTAATTTTTAGTGTATTGTCATATTTATTTTTATCTAAACTAGTATACTTTTTTGGTTGTACTCAAAATGTTTATAAATATGCTATGGATTATGGAAGGATAATATTAGTTGGAACACCGTTTGTAATAATGTATACTGCAATTTCGTCTATTATTAGAGCCGATGGTTCACCAAGATATTCTATGATTTTATTGCTTGTTGGAGCTATCTTGAATATTATATTAGATCCTATATTTATTTTTGTATTTAATATGGGAGTAAAAGGAGGAGCTTGGGCAACTGTTATAGGTCAAGTTGTTTCCTTTATACTTGCAATATTATATATTCCAAAAATGAAATCAATAAAATTACAAAAGAAAGATTTCAAATTAGATAAAAGTATAAAAAGAGTTTTAAGTTTAGGACTTTCTAGTTTTATTACTCAATTAACTATTTTAGTTTTATTTATTTTTATGAATAATATTATGACTAAATATGGAGCTTTGACTAAATATGGAGCTGATATTCCTTTATCGGTATATGGAGTAATTTCAAAATTAAATAGTATTTATATTTCCATTGTTTTAGGAGTCAGTATTGGAAGTCAACCTATCATTGGATATAATTATGGAGCAGGTAATAATACTAGAGTAAAAGAAACTTTAAAGAAAGTATTGTTAATTAATTTTGGTGTAGGTATATTTTTTAATTTATTAATATTGTTAATTCCAAAATTATTAGTTGGTATATTTATTTCAACTAGTGATACAAATTATAATTTATTTATGGAATTTTCTGTATTGGTTTGTCATTCATTTTTATTATTGTGTTCTTTAAATGCTTTGGAAATGACTACAAGTATAGTGTTGCAATCTTTAGGTAAAGTAAAAAAAGCAACTGCAGTTTCTTTTATTAGACAAATAATTTTATTTATCCCAATTTCTTTATTGTTTACTCTTGTATTTAATAAGGGAATATATGGTACTTTATATGCTGGAGCTTTAGCTGATTGTTTGTGTTTTATAGTATCAATATTTATTTTTAAAAGTGAATATAAAAAATTGGAGCAAAAGGAAACTATTTTAGAGAATACAGATGAAAATATTGTTAAAAATAACTATTCAGGAGAGAAAATAGTTATAACTATTGCTAGAGAATATGGATCTGGAGGACACTATATTGGTAAACTTTTAGCTTTAAAACTTGGTATTCCTTTTTATGATAAAGAAATAGTTAGATTAAGTGCATTAGAATCTGGACTAAGTGAAGATTACATCAAAAAGATAGATCAAAATATATCTTCAGGAAAATATTTTAATAATAATGATGATAGACTATTTTTAACAGAATCTAAAATTATTAAAGATTTAGCAAAAAGTAGTTGTATAATTGTTGGAAGATGTGCTGATTATATATTAAAAAATGAAAAAAATATATTTAAAATTTTTCTATATACAAGTGATCATGATAAAATTGATAGAGGAATTAAATTTTATGGGTTAAAAAAGAAAAATGCTTTAAAAGAAATAGAAAAGATTAATAAAGCTCGTGCAAAACATTATAAGTTTTATACTGATAATGATTGGAATGATGTTAGTAACTATGATGTTGCATTAAATGTATCTAAATATGGTGCAGATAAAACAGTGGAAATATTATCTCAACTTGTTGATAAAGTTAATGTTAAAACTAAATAGTACTATACTAACTAAGTATAGTACTTTTTTTATAAATAAAAAAAAACAATCTTTTAGATTGTCAATTTATATTAGTTCGAATAGTTCGAACAGATTATTCGATTGGTGCAGGTAACAGGACTTGAACCTGCACAGATTGCTCCACTAGATCCTAAGTCTAGCGCGTCTGCCAATTCCGCCATACCTGCAAATAAAAATGGTGGATCTTGTAGGACTCGAACCTACGACCGCCCGGTTATGAGCCGGATGCTCTAACCAACTGAGCTAA
>CAKOLD010000047.1 GCA_934096015.1 uncultured Bacilli bacterium | reverse complement strand
ATGCTAATCTAACCGATGTAGATCAATCACTTGATATGGGAAAAGAATTAAGTTTGAGAGTAAATATAGATGAAGCAGTAGGAACTATATTTGAAAGTGCTAGTGAAGGTACTTTATTAAAAGCAATTGGTAATGATAATTTAATTAGTAAACCTTTAACAATACCAGGTGTAGAACCAAGTAGTGAAAATGAGTCAGTACTTGCAGGTACGGAGGATAATTACGGAACAAGTTACTACTTTAGAGGAAATGTCAAAAATAACTTTGTAAATTTCTCAGGAATGTGCTTTAGAGTTGTTAGAGTACAAGGGGATGGAAGTATTAAAATAACTCTTGCAGATAGAGATCATGAATGTAACTCTAGTGACTATAATAGATCTTTAGCAGATTCAGCATTTATTTCTGCTGATAGATATTCTTACAAAAATAATCCTGAAAGAAAAAATAACGACTTTAGTTTTAATGCTAGTGATGCTTTATCGTATGTTAACTCTTGGTTTTATGAAAAAAGTATAGACGAGACTAAGGCGATTAGTTCATATTATTGTGACAGTGTATCTTTAACAAGTAAAAAATATTATGATATAGATCGTCAAATAGTAGATGATATTACTAAGGCAACGTATTTTAGTTATTTTTTCGGATTAAATAGAGATGATAATAAAAATCCTACATTGAAATGTGATTATTCTACTGATTTCTATAATGACAATGTGGATTTAGTTATATATCTTTCATCTGGTATGTTGAGTGCTGATGAGGTTGTTTTTGCTGGAGGTACTTTAGAACAGAACAATTCAAATTATTATTTACAGGATAATGCAAATGATGATTATTGGACTATGTCTCCAGCTTCATTAGAATATATTCATAAGGAAGACGAAACTGGTAGTTATGAAACTGCAATTATTTTTGGTGTGGGATCATCAATGTTTGGTCATTTTTATTATGATGAAAGGGCGCGTATTCGCCCTGTGCTAGTTCTTTCATCTGAAGTCGAAATAACTAGTGGAGATGGAACACAAAGTAATCCTTATGTAGTTCAGTAATAAATAGATTTTTATAATTATAAAAGAATACAAATATTTTGTATTTTTTTTTGCATATGATAAAATATGTTTATGATTGAGTGATGAATTATGTTATATAGAATATTAAGACCTTTTATTAAGTTATTTACTTTAGTTTTTTTAAGACCTAAAATAGTAGGAAGTGAAAATATACCTTATAATGGTAGAATTATAATAGCTGGTAATCATATAAATAATTTAGATTGTTTTTTGCTTATTAGTTCTACTAAAAGGACAATTCATTTTTTGGCAAAGAGGGAATTATTTACTGGATTTAAGAGTATTATATTTTCTAATATGGGGTTAATATCTGTTGATAGAAGTAGACATTGTCCTGAAGTTATTGAAGAGGCTTGTGACTATTTAAATGATGATGAAGTAATAGGAATATTTCCTGAGGGTACTACTGAAAAAGGAAAAAGAGAGTTACTACCTTTTAAAAAAGGGGCAGTTAGATTAGCGAGTAGTACTAATAGTAAGATAGTATATTTTAAGATTGTTGGTGATTATAAATTATTTAGTAATAATTTAAAAATTATATTTGGAAAACCTTATTTGGTGAGTGATAATATAGATAAAGAAAATGAAATATTAAAAAATAAGATTAATGATTTGGAGGAATAGAATGTCAATATTTAAATTATTTAGAAAAAAAGAAAGGCTTATAGAACCTTGGAATAAGTATTATAGAGAAGATGAACTTAAAAAGAAAATTCCTAATGTAAGTATGTATGAAGCAGTAAGACAAAGTAGTATTAAGTATCCTTCTAATGTTGCTTATCAATATTTTAATAAAAAAGTTACTTATAAAAAGTTTATTAAACAGATTGATAGAGCAAGTGTATCATTTAAAGAAATGGGTATAAAAAAGGGTGATGTAGTTACATTGTGTATGCCTAATATTCCAGAGGTATTGATTTGTTTATATGCTTTAAATAAAATAGGGGCTATTGCTAATATGTTGCATCCTTTATCTAGTGAAGTTGAAATAAAAGAAAGTTTAATTTCAACTAATAGTGTATGTTTAGTTTTAATAGATTTAATGTATAGTAAAATTGAGAGTTTTATTGATGGAATAGAAGTTAAGGATGTTATTTTAGTAAGTGCTAGTAATTCTATGAATTTAATAATGAAAATTGGATATAAATTTACTCAATTTAAGAATAAAAGAATTAAAAAGAGTATGAAGGTAATTAGTTATGGTAAATTTATTAAAAAATCTTCTTTTAAAGTTGCCAAAACTTATATTAATTATGGAGGAGATGTTGCAGGAGTTATTATTCATAGTGGAGGAACTAGTGGTACTCCTAAGAATGTAGTTATTCAGAATAAATCTTTTGCATGGGGTGCATTACAAGAAAGTATAAGTTTAGTTAAATTAAATTCTGGAGATAGTTGTTTAGCTATTATGCCTAATTTTCATGGATTTGGATTAAGTGTATGTATGCATACGCCTTTGGTATTGGGATGTTCAACAATATTAATTCCTACTTTTGATTCTAAAAAATTTGATATTCTTTTTAATAAATATAAACCTACTTGTGTTTTAGGAGTTCCAACTTTGTTTGAGGCTTTAATAAATTGTCATAATATAGAAAATCTTGATTTATCTTTTCTTAAATATGTAGTAACTGGTGGAGATATATTACCTAAAACTTTAGAAGATAAGATTAATGAATATTTAAAACTTCATGGTTGTAAATCTAAAGTTGTTCAAGGTTATGGAATGAGTGAGGCACTTGCTGCTGTAACTTTAGCACATGATGATGTTAATAAATCAGGAAGTGTGGGTATTCCACTTATTGGTAATCATATAAAAATTATTAATCCTAGCACCAGAGAAAGAGTTCCTTATGGAGAGATTGGGGAAATAGTAATTAATTCTAAGGGGTTAATGATGGGATATTTAAATAATGAAAAGGAAACTAATGAAGCGTTGCAAATTCATAAAGATGGTTATGTATGGTTGCATACGGGAGATTTAGGTTATATGGATAGTGATGGATTCTTATTTTATAAAGGAAGGCTTAAAAGAATGATCATTTCTAGTGGTTATAATGTATATCCTTCACATATAGAAGAAGTTATAGAAGCTCATCCTGCAGTGTTACAGTGTTCAGTAGTTGGAGTACCTCATCCTTATAAACAAGAGGTTCCTAAGGCTTTTATTGTTTTAAAAAGAGGATTTCATGGAATATTTGTAAAAGCAGAAATTAAAGAATATTGTAAAAAGAATTTAGCTAAATATATGGTACCTTATGAATTTGTTTATAGAAAAAATTTACCTAAGACTAAATTAGGAAAAGTAGATTTTAAAACATTACAGAATGATGTTGGTGAAGATGATGATGAATAGTCGGGTACCTTTATTATATAAAATTGGAAAATTAATTTTAACACCTATTTTTAAATTTTATTATAATCCTAAGATAATTAATAAAGAATATATTCCTAAAGACGGGCCAATAGTGATTGTTGGTAATCATAAGCATTTATATGATCAGTGTTTAACTATTATTGCTACAAAAAGAGGAATACATTATATGGCAAAAAGAGAATATTTTGACAATAAAAAAACTGCCTGGTTTTTTAAACATACTGGATGTATAAGTGTTGATAGAAGTAAGAAGGATAGTGAAGCTGTAGAACAAGCTTTGGATGTTTTAAAAGATGGTGGAGCTATAGGACTTTTCCCAGAAGGGACTAGAAATAAGACAGATCAATTGTTATTGCCTTTTAAATTTGGAGCAGTATCTATGGCAAAGAAAATGGATGCTTATTTGGTTCCTTTTGCAATTACTGGGGATTATAAGTTTCGGAGTAAAAATTTAACTATACGTTATGGGAAACCTTTTAAAGTAACTAATATGGATTTGGAAAGTGCTAATAAGAAATTATATAATTGTGTAAAAAAATTAATGACGAAGTAATAGGCTTCGTTGTTTTTTTTAATTTTTTTTTGTATAATCTAAGTAAGGAGAGATTTTATGAAAATATTAAGTGTAAATGCAGGTAGTAGTTCTTTAAAGTTTACTTTATTTCTAATGCCTGAAGGTAAAGAATTAATTGGAGGATATTTTGAAAAAATAGGATTAGATGATTCTTTTTATTCTATTAAAATTAATGGAAATAAAACTAAGAAAGTTGAAAAGATAACTGATCATAAAGAAGCTGTTCAAGTTTTAATAAAAGAATTACTTCTTAATAAAGTTATTGATTCACTAGATGAATTAGATGGAATTGGACATAGATTAGTTCATGGTGGAGATAAGTTTAGTGATAGCGTAATTATTGATGATGAAGTATTAGAGACAGTTAGAGAGTGCATTCCTTTAGCACCTTTACATAATCCAGCAAATTTAATAGGTGTTTCTGCTTTTAGAGATAGTCTAAAAGATACACCAAACGTTGGAGTTTTTGATACAGCATTTCATCAAACAATACCAGAAGTAAATTATTTATATACAGTTCCATATTCTTGGTATACTGATTATAAAATAAGAAAATATGGATTTCATGGTACTAGTCATAAGTTTATTACTAAAACTATGAAAGAAAAATTAAATAAGGAAGATGTAAATCTTATAATTGCTCACATTGGTAGTGGTGGAAGTTTATGTTGTGTTAAAGATGGAAAGAGTTATGATACTACCATGGGATTTAGTCCAAATGCTGGTATTATGATGGGAACTCGTAGTGGAGATATTGATTATTCAATTATTAAGTATTATATGAATCAATCAGATTCAAGTATAGATGATGTTGATACTATTTTAAATAAACAAAGTGGACTTGCTGGAATTTCAGGATTTAGTGATTGTAGAGATGTTGAGGATGCTATGGCTAAAAGTGATAAAAAAGCTATTTTAGCATTTGATATGTATGTTGATAAGATTGCTAGTTATGTAGTTAAATATTATATGGAACTTGATGGAAAAGTTGATGCTTTAGTTTTAACTGCTGGTGTTGGAGAAAATGGATGTTTATTTAGAGAAAAACTTTTAAATAAATTAAAGTGTTTAAATATAAATTTAGATAAAGAAAAGAATGATTCTATAGCAAGTTATAAAGAAATTAGTGAAGGTGTAATAAGTAATGATGATTCAAGTGTTTTAGTTATGGTTGTTCCAACTAATGAAGAATTAATGATCGCAACTGATACTTATGAGCTTGTAAAATAGGTGTTGTTTTGAATAATATTTATAAAAAAATATATAAAAAGATAAAGTCTTATGATGAAATAGTTTTAGCAAGACATGTAGGACCTGATCCTGATGCAATTGCTAGTCAAATTGCTTTAAGAGATTCTATAAAGAAAACATTTCCTAATAAAAAGGTTTATGCAGTTGGGAATAGTGTTGCTAAGTTTAAGTATTATGGTGTTTTAGATAAGATTGATGATAAAAAATTAAATAATCCTTTACTTATTATTTTAGATGTTCCTAATATTCATAGAATTGATGGAGTAAATTATGATGTTTATAAAGAGGTTATTAAAATAGATCATCATCCATTTGAAGATAAAACTGGAGAAATAGAACTTATCGATGTTGAAAGTAGTAGTACTTGTCAATTAATAATTGAATTAATTATGAGTACTAATTTAAAAATGGATCATCATATTGCAGAAAATTTGTTTTTAGGGGTAGTTGCAGATAGTGATAGATTTTTATTTTCTTATACTTCTAGTAAAACATTTAAAATGGTTTCTTATTTAATGGATAATTATAGTCTTGATTTAAGAAATTTGTATGATCAATTGTATCAAAGACCATTAAATGAGTTTAGGTTTCAAGCATATATTGCTCAAAATATGAAAGTAACTGAAAATGGATTTGCTTTTATAAAGATTACGCCAGAAATAATGAAAGAATATAATGTAGATGCTTCTACTGCTTCTAATATGATAAATAATTTTAATTATATTAAAGAATACTATTCTTGGGCTTTTTCAAGCTATGATGAAAAAAATGATATATATAAAATTAGTATTAGAAGTAGAGGCCCAATTATTAATTTAGTTGCAAATAAATATAATGGTGGTGGGCATAAGTATGCTAGTGGTGCTAGAATAAAAACTGATACTGATGTTGATAAATTATTTCAAGAACTTGATGAAGTTTGTTTAGAATATAAAAATGAATTAGACAAAGAAGTCTAATTTTTTTAACCCTTGACAGGGGGAGGGGGCTAAATGTATAATGGTAAGTAGTATAGGGTTCCTGGTCTACTTATAAAATTAGACAAAATATTCTATAGTAATAATGTATAATTAAATATAGAGAGTAGTGGTTCTATGAAGAAACGTTATTATATATCATTTGCATTAGTACTTT
>CAKOLD010000046.1 GCA_934096015.1 uncultured Bacilli bacterium | reverse complement strand
ATGGCGCCCGATGTAGGACTCGAACCTACGACCTAACGGTTAACAGCCGTGCGCTCTACCGACTGAGCTAATCGGGCCCAAAAAATTGGAGCGGGTGATGGGAATCGAACCCACGTTATCAGCTTGGAAGGCTGAAGCTCTACCATTAAACTACACCCGCAAAATCAGTAGGCAATATAAATTATACCAAATAATTAAAATATTGCAATACTTTTTTTAAAATTTTTTTAATATATCGTCATTTTTTTAATAATGTTAAAGAAACTTTATTCTTATCAACAAATATTTCATCAACATAACACGTAATAACATCTCCAACACTAAGCACATCTGTAGGATGTTTTATAAATTCATTACTCATTTTTGATATATGTAATAACGCATCATTTTTTAAACCAATATCAACAAATGCACCAAAGCTAGCCACATTTCTTACTGTCCCCTTAAGCATCATACTATTGCGTAAATCTTCTATTTTTAACACATCACTTCTTAGTATTGGTGCAGGGATTTCATCACGAGGATCTAATCCAGGATTCAAAAGCTCCTTAATTATATCAGTAATAGTATATTCATCACAATCAATTTTATTCATAAGTTCTTTTATATTTGCTTTTTTTATTGCATCTTTAAACTCTGTAGTTGTTAAATCATTAATATTTAATTTTAAATAATTTAAAATTTTTGAAGTAGTCTCATAACTTTCAGGATGTATTCCAGTATTATCAAGACAATTACTACCATCATTTATTCTTAAAAAACCAATTGATTGTTCATATATTTTATCATTCTTTATTAATTTCTTAATTTCTTCTCGATTTTTAAATTTGTTGTTCTCTTTATAATTCATAATTTTAGTAATAACTGATTTTGTTAAACCAGACACATATTTTAGTATACTAGCACTAGCAGTATTTATATTGACCCCAACATCATTAACTACTTTCTGTACAGTAAAATCTAATCTTTCTCCAAGATCTTTTTGATTAACGTCATGTTGATATTCTCCTATTCCAATACTTTTTGGTTCAATCTTTACCAGTTCACTTAATGGATCTTCAACACGTCTACCAATACTAACCGCACTACGTTCTTGAACTTCAAAATCTGGAAATTCCTGTTGAGCTAATTTGCTAGCACTATATATACTAGCTCCTGCTTCACTTACCATTATGTACTTAACACCAGGTAAATCTTTTATAACAGATGCTACAAATTCTTCACTTTCTCTACTGGCAGTTCCATTACCAATGGCAATCAAATTTAACTTATATTTGTCAATTAATTCCCTTAATTTAATAGCAGAATTTACTTTATCATTTTTTGGTTCATGAGGATAAATAACATCGATATGTAAAACATTTCCATTTTCATCCAAGCAAGCCAATTTACACCCCGTTCTAAAAGCTGGATCAAATCCCAAAACACGACATCCTTTTATTGGTCTAGTCATCAATAAATTCTCTAAATTAATACTAAAAATATCTATAGAAGAAGCACTTGCTCTCTCTGTCATTTCACTACGAATTTCTCTTTCAATACTTGGTAAAATCAATCTCTTTAATGAATCTTTAATTGAATTTTTTACTAAAGTGACAACAAAAGAATCTTGATTTTTTAAAACCTTTTTTTCTAAATAATTTTGAATCTCTTCTTTGTCATATTCCATGCTAACACTAATAACACCCGTTTTTTCTGCCCTATTTATCGCAAGAACTCTATAACTTTTTGCATACTTTATATTTTCTACAAAATCATAATACATTTCATAAATTTTGTTTTCATCTTTTTCAGCATTCTTCAATTTTGTTTTTAAAGATCCTGTATTATATATTTTATTTCTTATAAATTTACGATAAGATGCATTATCACTTATCCACTCACTAATAATATAGCCAGCTCCTTCTAAAGCTTTATCAACATCCATATCAAAGTTTTTACACATCTCATCAAAACTACCTTTTAATGGAAAAGCCATAATCATTTTTGCTAAAGGCTCTAAACCAGCTTTAATAGCTTCACTAGCTTTAGTTTTCTTCTTCTCTTTAAAAGGTCTGTACAAATCCTCAACTTCTGTTAGTTTCTCACATTTCAAAATATTTTGTTTTAGTTCTTCAGTTAGCAAGCCCTTTTCATCTATTAATCTTATAACATTTTCTTTTCTTTCTAACAAATTATTAAAATAAGTATATTCTTTTTCTATCTCATTTATTTGATTTTCATCAAGAGCTCCTGTAGCTTCTTTTCTATATCTAGCTATAAAAGGTATAGTACAACCATCTTCTAATAGTTTAAGCACAACCTTTATTTGTTTGCTACTAATACCTAATCTATCTACTAATTCAGTTATAACAATTTCATTCATTACTATCCATCCTTCAAATATATATTATATAAAACATTTAATAATATTTCTAGACAATAACTAGCGTTTAATTTAATAAAATGTTATTATATTAAGCGGTGAGTTCAATGTTTAAAAACACATTAGATAATAAAAGGTATTATACTTTAAACTATTATTATAAAAAAAAGTATCATTGTAAAGTATGTAAAATCAGTTTAAATGCCGGATTCAGTTGTCCTAATAAAGACGGAAAAGTCAGCTATGGAGGTTGCATATTTTGTAGCAAACTTGGAAGTGGCGATTTTGCAGGAGATAAAACACATGACTTAATTACTCAATTCAATGAAATAAAAGACCAAATGTTAAAAAAATGGCCAGAATCAAAATTTATTGGTTATTTTCAAGCAAATACTAATACTTATGCAAAGGTGGAAACTTTAAAAAAATATTATGAAAGCATTTTAAGTTTAGATAATGTTGTTGGTCTTAATATAGCAACTAGAAGCGACGCTATAGATGATGACGTTTTAAACTATTTAGATATTTTAAATAAAAAATGTGACCTTACAATAGAATTAGGATTGCAATCAATGCACGATGAAACATTAAAATATATTAATAGAGGACATGATTTAAATAATTTTATAGAATGTTTTAATAAATTAAAACAACGTAACATAAAAGTCGTTGTTCACATAATTAATGGACTACCTGGTGAAACTAAAGAAATGATGATAAAAACCGCAAAATTTTTAAATGAGTTAAATATTGATGGAATAAAAATTCATATGTTACACATAGTAAAAGATACAAAATTAGCAGAAATATACGAAAAAGAACATTTTCCCATCCTATCAAAAGAGGAATATATTGACATCATAATTAATCAATTAGAATTTTTAAATGAAAATATAGTAATTCATAGAATAACAGGAGATCCAAAAAAAGAAGATTTAATAGAACCATCATGGCTTTTAAAAAAATTTTGTGTATTAAATGATATAGACAAAGAAATGAAAAAAAGAAATACATATCAAGGAAGATTAGTACAGAATTCATAAAAAGAGTTAATTTGTTTCTTCCAAATTAACTCTTTCTGATTCAATCATATCTTTAAATTGTATTTTAAATTTTTCTATTTCTTTTTTTAATGCATCTGGATATATATTTTTGGTATTACAAATTGCTTTATAAAAATGTTTTAATTTAACAACTGGAGAATTCTCAAACAAAGCATAACTAAATGCATTAGCTACCACAGTAAGAGAAATATCAGGATATCTATTACTAATTTCATATACCCTTTTATATTCACTCGTCATATATACTATAAACGAAAATATTTTTTCTTTTTGAAAATCAGTATAATCTAATTTAACACCCATCTTTTTCTCAAACTTAGGATAAGTACCCATCAAGATTTTTACTACCGTAGAAGCATCGCTTTCTGATATATCTATACGTATAAACCTTCGTAAAAAAGCCCTATCACGCAAAATATACGCCTCATACTCTTCAGTTGTAGTTGCTCCTACCATTTTAATAGTACCTCTATCCAACGCAGGTTTTAACATATTAGCAAAATCTATATTATTTACACCAGTTGCTTTATTAACAAGTAAATGAACTTCATCAATAAACAAAATTACTTTGTCCATAGTTTTTAACTCACGTATCAATAGCTCAATCTTACTATCAGTAGTTCCATCCTCAGTTGTTGAACCAAGTAAACTAGTTATATTAATTTTTATTACTCTCCACCCCTTAAGAGCATTAGGAACATCATTGTTTTGAATTTTATAAGCTAGGCCTTCCACTAATGCAGTTTTACCTATACCAGCTTTTCCAATCAATAAAGCACCTTTTTCTGGAGTTAATAAAGTCAATATCATTTGATTTATTTCTTTATCTCTACCTATAGCAGGATCTGTAATAAATTCTTTTTTTGTTAAATCTTCACCATATGTCTCAACTATACTCATTTTATTAGTATAATTATTACTGTTTAAATTTAAAATTTCCACAGGCTCATTATTCATAAAACTATCCCTTCAATAATAATATTATAACATAAAACAAAAAAAAGAGGAGATAATATGTTAGAAATTTACGGATTAATGTTTTCAATAATCATTGGTACTGTAGGCCACTTTTTATACGAAATTAGCAACAATAATAAAATTATAGGATACTTGTTTTCTACAAATGAATCAACATGGGAACATCTAAAGTTAGGAATAACTCCTATTATATTTTGGTCACTTATTGAGTTCATATTAACCAAAAATCCAAATATTTTTGTAAACGTTTGCCTTAAAATAATAATATTTTGTATAACAGTAATAATCCTTTATTATACCTATAAACATATACTAAAAAAGAATATTTTGCTATTTGATATAAGTATATTTTATTTATCCTTAGCAATATCATATTTAATTAACAATAAATTTTTATTAGAAAATAATTACTCTATTACAATATATGTACTCTCATTTGTATTTCTCACAATAATTCAATATGCCTATTTAAATTACAGTAAAAATCCTCCAAATAATTTTTTATTCAAAACTTAAAAAGGAATAATTTTATTTCTATAACCACCCATCACTTCATAAGAATTATAAGAAATTAGAAATACATTATTATCTAAATTTTGTAATTTCATTCTGAAATCATAATAATATTCTGAAGGGACAATACAAAATATAGTAACTCTTTTTCGTTTATCAATACCACCTGAACTTTTTAAAATTGTATATCCAATACCATAATAATTTTTTAGAATTTTTTCAAACATTCCATGTTCACTTGTTTTTATAAAACAAAGTTTAGAATCTCTATTACCTAACAAAACAAAATCAGTTATCAAATTACATAAAATTAAGCAAATAACGCCATAAATAACACTAGTTATTCCAAATAAAAACCCACTTAATAATACTATACCAACATTTAAATATATACTCATTAAAGCCATAGACATTTTTTTATAATGATTTATTACTTTTAATAAAATATCAGTTCCCCCAGTAGAATAACCTATTTTATAAATAATACCATAAAAAGTTCCATAAATAACACTAGCAACAATTACTAAAAACAAATAACTATCAATTTTTATAGAAACATAATTTGCTATTGGTGCAGTTATAGTTACCAAAAAGGGATAAACCAAAGCACCAACCAAAGAATTAAGTGTTTTTTGTTTGCCAATTGTAAAAAAACTAATAAATAAAAATAACAAAGTAATTAAAACCGTCATTAAAGAAGTACTTAACCCAGTAAACTTATTTATTACTATAGCCATTCCTCCTACACCACCAATTACTAAATTATAAGGAACAAATATTAGATTATATAGCAATGCCAAACCTGTTATACAAAAAAAATAAATCAATAATCTTAAAACAAAATGATTACTATTGACCTTTTTTAAAATATTATCTCGCTTTATAAAATTCAACATATTATACACCTATTATAATAATACAATTTTAAAATTAATGAGTAAATAAAAAACTCACATCACTGTGAGTTTTATGTAAAATATTATTCAATAATTTCAGAAACAACTCCGGCACCAACAGTTCTACCACCTTCACGGATTGAGAATTTAGTACCATTTTCTAAAGCTACTGGACTAATTAATTCAACAGTCATATCAACATTATCACCAGGCATAACCATTTCTACACCTGCAGGTAATTCGATAACACCTGTAACATCAGTAGTTCTAAAATAGAATTGAGGTCTATAGTTACTGAAGAATGGAGTATGACGTCCACCTTCTTCTTTGCTTAGTACATAAACACTAGCTTTGAATTTATGATGTGGAGTAACACTTCCTGGTTTAGCTAATACTTGACCACGTTCAACTTCATCACGAGCAATACCACGTAATAATACACCAGCATTATCTCCTGCTTCAGCATAATCAAGTGATTTTCTAAACATTTCGATACCAGTAACAACTGTTTTCTTAGTATCTCTTAAACCAACGATTTCAACTTCGTCATTTAATTTTAATTGTCCACGTTCAACACGTCCTGTAACAACA
>CAKOLD010000045.1 GCA_934096015.1 uncultured Bacilli bacterium | reverse complement strand
CTACTACATCTTCTATAGTTGAAACTTCTTCACCAATACTGGCAGCTATAGTTTCTAAGCCAACAGGACCACCACCAAATTTGTTGGCTAAACTAGTTAGGTATTCTAAATCAACTTGATCAAGTCCGTAATCATCAACTTTTAGTCTGGTTAAAGCTTCTAAAGTTATTTTTTCATCAATAATACCATCCCCAACTACACTAGCAAAATCCCTCACTCTTTTAAATAGCCTATTGGCAATTCTAGGTGTTTTTCTACTTCTTTTTGCTAAAATACTTGCAGCTTCATTAGTAATTTCCATATTCATAACTCTACTTGTTCTTTTAATGATTTTTGTAAGTTCTTCAGTACTGTAATAATTTAATTTAGAAACAATACCAAATCTATCTCGAAGAGGACTAGAAATGTCTCCAGCTCTAGTTGTCGCTCCAACTAATGTAAAGGGGGGCAAATCAATTTTTATGCTCCTACTGTTGCCTTCAGTCCCCACAACAATATCAAGTTCAAAATCTTCCATAGCTGGATATAGTATTTCTTCAATAAATTTAGGAATTCTATGAATCTCATCAATAAATAAAACGTCCCCTGGTTCTAAATTTGATAATATTGCTGCTAAATCGCCACTTTTTTCAATACTGGGACCAGTAGTAGTTTTGATATTGCTTCCGAGTTCGTTTGCAATAATATGAGCTAGCGTAGTTTTACCTAGTCCAGGAGGGCCATATAATAAAACATGATCAAGAGATTCATTACGCATTTTTGCCGCTTCAATAAAAATTTTTATATTTTCTTTTACTTCGGTTTGACCTATATATTCTTTTATAAATTGAGGCCTTAGACAACTATCAAAACTATCGCCACTAACTTCATCGACGCTTATTAGCCTTTCTTCCATCCTTTTCACCTTCTTTTTTCAATTTTAAATAACATTTACCACATAAATTGCCATATGTATATGTTTTTCCATCATCAATTTCTACTTGATTTCCAGAAAATACAGGAACTCCATCTTTATATCTGACATTCTGAGTAGCTTTAACTCCACATTTACAAATAGTTTTAATTTCTTCCAATTGATCTGCTATTGCAAGTAACCTAGCGCTTCCAGGAAACGTATTCATGCTAAAATCACATCTTATCCCATAACAAATAACTGGTATTTCTAAGAATTTTGTAACATAATACAATTCGTCTACTTGAGCTGGAGTTAAAAATTGAGCTTCATCAACAACAATTGCCTTAACTTCATTAAAATTAATATCCATAATTCTATCATGAGCTTTTAAAAGTACATCAACTTTTTTTCTAAACCAATTCTACTGCTAACACTATCACTGGCTTTTGTATCAATACTTGGTTTTATTAATATGGTTTTCATACCTTTTTCATAATAATTATAAATAACTTGTAATAACAAGGTGGTTTTACCACATCCCATTACTCCATATCTAAAATATAATTTACTCATACTATTTCCCCAACAATTTTAATGCTTCTTTTATTTGACTATTTAAATCCAAACTATTATCAATTTTTGAAATAATTTTCTTTATATCATTATTTTTATAACCAAGACTAGTTAATACTTCAACAAGTTCTTTAGAATCATATTGAAATAAATCAGTTTGACTAGTAAGTTTTCCTTTTAGATCTAAAATAATTTGTTTAGCAACCTTATCTCCAATTTTAGGAAATCTCGTTAAATAAGTTACGTTGTCACTATTAATTGCCTCGTATATTCCTTTTATATTATCTCCGGCAAATATTGGTAAAGCCATTTTGGGTCCAATACCTTTAACATTAATAAGTTTTAAAAACAAATCTAATTCTTCTTTAGTTTTAAAGCCATATAATGAAAATTCATCTTCTCTTATATGGTTATATAAATATATTTTGTATTCTTCACCCAATTTAAAAGAGTAAGGATTTCCAACATTAACAAAGTACCCAATACTATTATTTTCTATAATAATATTACCGGGCTCTATTTCTTCTACTATTCCTTTAATGTAGTGTAACATTTTATCACCATCCAAAATAATTATACATACATTTGTTTTATATGTAAAGATTTTTTTCGTAAAATATGTAATTTGTAATGTCAAAAAAAGACTTACTTTAATAAACTATAATAGATACATTAAGGAGGTAATATTATGTATTATTATGGATACAATGGCGGTTATAACAATGGCTACTACAATCCTTGCTGCAATACAGGATATGCTGGAACTACTAATGGTGGATGGGGAGCTGCTTTATGGATAGTACTATTCATCTTATTAGTAATAATTATTGGTGCAGGATGGTCTTGGAATAATAACAATAATTAATAATTTAAAAAACGGTGAATTTTCACCGTTTTATTTGTTTAATTTTCTCAATTTTTTCTCTATTTCAACAGATTCATCTTGAGAAAATCTTTTATTGCTAGTACCCAATTCACTTGTATTACCATAACTTACATCAATTGTTTTACCCTTAATAGCTAAATTTAACATCTCTATATAATCATTATTAGTAAATTCTGTTTTATTTAAGTCTTGATTTTTATTTAAATAATAAAAAATATTTCTACTGCTTATTACAAAAGAATCTAAATAATCTTTTAAATTGTTTTTTTCTATTTTAAACCAACCTTTTTTTAATAAGAATTCTAACAATTCACTATTTAAATTATTTAAATAGAAACCAGAATCAGCATTAACACAGTTAGGTATTAATAAAACTTCACCACAACTATCATATAAAGTTAAAAACTGAGAATAAGTACAATCTATAATATAGTAATTTCCTTCATAAATAACTAAATCAAAAACATGATCAAATACTCTAAGTCCTAAATCAGCTAAACTGATAGTAAATAGTTGTAAATCATCATAATTTTGGGCTAGCGCAAATCCCATTGCTGAGGCATATCTGCACCACAAGTGAGTTTCAAAAGTTTTTTCTTTATAACTTTTTACTGGTAAGTTTTTTCTTATACCATAAACTATTTTATCTAAAATAGATTCAGCATAATCTTCACTGGCGTTTTTTATTAATTTATTCTCATGAAGAAAAGTTTCATATCTTGGTAAATATTTACTAAAAATAAAAGCCAATTCATCACTGTCCAATCTTGATAATAAAGTCCATAATTTGTTATGTGATTTTTTCATAAATTCTAGTTTATCTTTAATAGCTATTTCGTTATCTTGTGTTAGATAATGTCTTTCATTAATATCTAATATACAATTATATAATTCATTATTCATAAAACCAAACCCCTTAAACTTTCGAGTATTCTAGCATAAAATTAAATAATATTCAAGAAATTATAATTTATGAATATAATATAAAGGTGAATATATGTTTAATATAAGTATTAAAAAGATTGAAGAAGAGATAAGAAAATTAAATAAAGAAGATATTATTAATTATTCAAAAAAATATAATGTTTATTTTAATAAAAAAGAGTTAGATTTTATCTACTCATTTATAAAAAATAATCATAGAGAATTTTTAAATAATCCTCAAAGTTTTAATTTAGCAAATTATAAAAGTAATTTTTCAGAAGAAAATTATGTTAAATTAAATAATTTATATAATAAATATTCTAGTTATTTAAAACTGATTCAATTAAGTTAGGATTAAATACTTTTTCTTTAATCATTTTTATTTCTTCTTTATAAGGTGGTTTTTCTTCAATATAAGGAGTTTCTAATATTTTAGGAACTTCTTTTAATTTATCGTTATATATCACTTTAATTAGAGTATCAAAACCAATTGTTCCAAATCCAATATTTTCGTGTCTATCTTTATGAGATCCTATTATGTTTTTACTATCATTTATATGAATACATTTAATTTTATTAATTCCAATTAGTTTATCGAACGAATTTAAGTATTCATCAAACTTATTTAGATCTATTCCAGAATCATTTAAGTGACATGTATCTAGGCAAATCCCAATTTTATTTTGAAAGTTAACCCCATCTATTAAATATTTGATTTCTTTTAAATTTATTCCACATTCAGTTCCTTTACCAGCCATAGTTTCTAATAGAATCATGCAACTGGTATTTTCAGTAATTATTATATTTAAAGCATTGATGATATTATCTAGAGCAGTAGTTCTTTCAATTCCTACACTACTTCCTGGATGTAATACTAAATATTTTACACCTAACTTTTCACATCTACTAACTTCTTGTTTTATAAAATTAATAGAAAAATCATATTTGGCCGGATCTATATCATTAGCTAAATTTACTATGTATGGAGCATGACAAATTATATTATCTATAGACATTCCATTACTTTTCATAATTTCTAAAGCTTCTTTTGTTTTATTATCGTTAAGTTCTGTTCTTCTAGTATTTTGAGGTGCTCCTGTATAAAACATAAAAGTATTAGCTCCATATTTAAGAGCTTCTAAAGCACTACCAACTAGTTGATCATTTTTATTAAAAGAAACATGACTTCCAATTATCATTTTATCACCTACGTTTTAATTATCTCATAAAAAAAGAATTATTCCAAGACCTTTAAAATATTAGAAACCATATCGATATTATCTAAAGTTTCACTAAATTTATTGGTTTTGTTAATTCTTTCAACTTTTTTATATTCGTCTACTAAATTTTTATAGTTAATACTACTTCTATTTAAATATTTATACCATATACTATTTTTTCTTAAGTAGGAATATAGTTTTTTATCTTGTTTTATTTTAAACATTATATCAAGTTCCATAAATACCTAATCGTTAAAAAACTTTGTCAAGGGTCTTGGAGTTTTAGCAACTGTTGCAGCTGCAGCTGGTGGAGTTTTACTCGTTAGCTCCTGGATAACACTTATAGCTTTTTGTGCGGTATTAATATGTTTTTGAATATTATCCATGTTAATATTTTTTACCAAGTTAGTTAACTCTCCTAAACCAACTCCAATATTTGCATCATTTTTTATTTCTTTTCGGTCAAGGTATTCTCTCCAAACATCTTCTCCACTGCCATATAGATCATACATCTCATAAAAATCTTGCCAACTTTTAGAACCGGTTTTTACAGATTGAATAAGTTCAGGATGTTTTCTTACAAATTCTTTAAATTCTTCTTTTTTAGACATGATATCACCTATTTAATTATATAATTAGAAACAGAAAAAATTACATGTTATTGTACTTTATAAGGATTTTCTTGGGTTCCGTTCCCACTTGTTATTTCTACATTGGATTTTAAATTTATAGATGGACGGAATGCAAATGGAGTATTTACAAAGCCTGACATAAAACCGTTGGTTGATCCGATATCAAACATAAATGAAAAATCTCCAAAAGTTCCATAATCGTCATATTTTAGCGAAGTCAATGTCCAAGTCATTATCATTTGATTACTTGTCAAATAATTAGAATTAAGAATTGAATCAGAAGCAATTTTTGATCCAGCACCAGCATAAGTAATTTCATCTGCGGTTAATGTGCCTACATACATATCTGTATTATCACCAAATTTACTCATATTAGTTCCATTACATTTTAATGTTGGTTCCTTTACATCTTTTCCTACCAAGCGTACATAGGAATCGTAATAAAATGGTATTTTTTTAATTTTGTTATCCAATATTTCTTGAGCAGTTAATGCAGTCGCATTATCATTAGTGCTTGCATATGCTTTATCATCCAAACACCAATCTCCGCTTTTTAAATAATTGCCAATTTCAGCATTATATAAAGTACTAATTTTGTCTTTTAACGATTTGGCATCGCCATTAGTCAATTCTTGAAAGTTTTTAAATGCTGTCGCCATCGAATTTTCACTATTAGTCTGTCCATTTAAGTAATCCATCACATATATACTATCACTATTTTTAGTACCATCAGATGCAGTCAAAGTGTTTGCTGCATATTCTGTGTAACCAAAATTCCCTGTTTTATTAGCACCCCCAGGTGTAGTTGGAATATTCCAATTTACATCATCTCCGCTATTTTGACATGTTGTATCTTTGTCTTCAAGTATTAATCTTATACTACCATCACCTAAAATTCTTACTATCTTCCAACACATTCCTGCAAAATTTACAAAATTATTTTTGACATTTCCTCTATAATAATAAGAGGCTCCATAATCATCTTCTGTACTTGAGAGTACCGCTTCCATCTCACTACTTATTTCTGCACCTGGTACTGTTAATGGTTTACTAATCGAATTATCCTTGCCAATTGCTTTTAATAATGTTCCTTCACTGGAATTTTCAAATATTGTAATTGCGTCATCAATATTTACTCTTAAACTTAAAGATTTACCCATATCTACACTTTGATCTACATCTGTTAGGTTTGCATAAGTTATTGTAAGCGTATAATTATCAGTTGATTTCGGATCTATACTTACTGCATTTACTATATAAGTTTCATTTGTTGGTATTTTCCCGCTACTTACTTCAACATCTCCTTTTTTTAAAACATATGTCCAATCTTCTGCTCTTGAGAAGGTATTTGTTATATTATCTAATTTAATACTATAACTTAAAGT
>CAKOLD010000044.1 GCA_934096015.1 uncultured Bacilli bacterium | reverse complement strand
GAGGTAATTATATGGAACTACCAGATATTAAAATTTTAGATGAAAAAAATAAAATATTACATACAGTTAGTACTGAAGTTAAATTTCCCTTAGATGAGAAATTTAAAAAAATTCTAAATGACTCTCTAGATTATCTAGAAATGAGTCAAATGGACGAATACATAGAAAAATATAACTTAAGACCAGGTATGGGCCTTTCTATGGTTCAAATCGGTATACCAAAAAGAGCTTTTGTAATATCAGAAGAATTAGAAAATGGTAAATTTAAAAGATATATCATTATAAACCCAAAAATTATTTCAAGAAGTGAAGAAATGATTTATGTTGGTGAAGGTGAAGGTTGTCTAAGTGTAAATAGAGAAACCGAAGGAATTGTTCCAAGATATGCTAGATTAAGAGTTGAAGCATATGATACAGAGGGAAATAAATTTGAAATCAGAGTTAGAGAAGATATAGCAGTTGCTTTTCAACATGAAATAGACCATTTAGATGGTATATTATTTGTAGATAAAATAGACAAAAACAATCCTTTTAAAGATGCTGATAAGATGAGAGAAATTTAAAAACTACACAAATAAAAATGTGTAGTTTTTTTATAACTTATTTTTTGTCATAATTATAAAAAAAACTACATCAAAGTTATTGATGTAGTCATTTTTAAAGCTTTCTAGATTTTTTCCCTTTTTTCTTCTTCTCTTTAACAATTCTTATACTAGTTTCAAATATCGTTAATATTCCATTAGTTAGGAAGAAAAATCCCATCACCATATTAGTATTAATTACATTATTATATATACTAACAATACTCATAACACCAGTTAAAACAAATAAACTCATAGAAACAATATTTAAATACATTAAAGCATTTTCCTCATCTCTATACTCATTGATTTTTATAAGTTTAATAATAGTTAATATTAATACCCATGTACCTAATGAAACAGAAACTAGTAAATTGCTATCAAGTTCTACATACTCAACAGCTCCAGCAGCACCCAAAATACAAGCAATCGCTATCCATATAGCTTCATTATCTTTACTTTTTCTCGTTAAAATATATTCACAAATCTTAATTCCAAAATAAGATAGCATTACAATAAACAAAATTTTATTAGTTTCCATACTTCCTACAGAAGGAATTATAAAAAATAACATACCTAAAAGAAATACTAAAAAACTACAAATAAAATTAATAAAATTTTTAGTCTTCTCATAATCTTTGGATAGCTCTTTATTTTTCATATTATCACCTATCATAAATATAAATTATTTAATATTAAAAGTCAATTAAATATTATCTAACCTGACACTAACCAATTTACTTACACCACTTTCTTGCATAGTAATTCCATACAAAGTCTTAGCATATTCCATAGTCCTTTTTTTATGAGTAATAATTATAAACTGAGTTTTATCTTTATATTCTTTTAAATAATTACCAAACATATCAACATTTGCCTCATCCAAAGCAGCTTCAACTTCATCTAAAATACAAAAAGGCACTACTCTAATATTTAAAATTGAAAACAATAATGCTATTGCGGTTAAAGTTTTTTCTCCACCACTCATCATATTAATACTCTTTAAATTTTTTCCAGGAGGACAAGCAATTATATCTACTCCAGTATTTAGTAAATCATCACTCTCTGTTAATTCTAAGTAGCCATTTCCACCCTTAAATAACTGTTTAAATACCTTTTTAAATTCTTCATTCACTTTACTAAAAGTGTCACTAAATCTTTCTTTCATGGTGCTATCCAAATCATCTATAACTTCTAATAAATCACTTATAGATTTCTCTAAATCATTTCTTTGAGAACTTAAAAAAGTGTATCTTTCATTAACTCTTTGATATTCACTTATACTTCCTAAATTAACATCTCCCAAAGATGAAATTTTTCTCTTTAAGTCATTAACAAGTAACCTTGAATTTTCTTTAGTATCATTTAATTCATAATCATTTTTAGCAATATCATAAGTTAACTTATATTCTTCATTTAATTTTAATAATAAATCATCTAATTTATATTCTACTTTACTTAACTCAATTTCCTTTTCTTTTAAAATTTTATTAAGTTCATTATATTTACTAAATATATGCTTATTCTCTAACTCTTTTTCTCCAAGAGCAGCTTGCAACTCATTTCTATCAGATTTTAATTTCTCTAAAACATTATTTTTTAATTCTTTATCTTTTTCTAATGCATAATAATCCTCTAACAACTTATTTAACTCATCATCAATAGAATTTGACTTTTTATTCATAGTACCAGTTATCTCATTTAGTGTATTTTCTAAATTAGTTTTATTATCAACTAAATCAATATTTTTTCTATTAATTACTTCTAGAGTCCCACTATTTTTGCTCTTAATTTGATAAAGTTTATTTTCTAAAACTTTTAAATTATAATCAATCTCATTAGAATCTTTTTCATAATTTTTAGTTTTAACTTCTTCATTCCTTAAGTCTATTTTTAAACTTTCTAATTCAAATTTATCACTTATTATTCCAGTATCTTTTTTTCTTTCTCCACCAGTTATAGCACCACCAGGATGAATAACCTCTCCAGCTAATGTAATCACTCTATAACGATACTTAATTATTTTAGCAAGTTCATTCATGTTATCAATATTATCAACTATAATTGTATTTCCTAATTGACTTTTAATAATATTTTCATATATCGAATCACACTTCACTAAATTTGCCGCAACATCTATATACCCCTTTATTTTAGGAAGCGTATGATATGTATCATCATCTATTTTTTTCTTTTTAACAACACTAATCGGTAAAAAAGTAGCCCTTCCTAATTTTTTTTCTTTTAAATACAAAATCGCTTTTTTAGCACTTGCCTCATCATCAACAATAATATTATTAGCATTTGCTCCAATAGCAATTTCAATAGCTTTAGAATACTTTTCTTCAGTATCAATTATATTAGCTAAAATATCATGAATTCCTGATAATCTAACATTATTTAAAACACTTTTTACAGCCATTGGTATTTTAACATTATTATTAATATTACTTTCTAATATATCAATTCTATTTTTTAAACTCAATTCCTTTTTCAACTGATTGGATAAAGCTTCATTTATATTAGCTTTACTAACCACAGTAGTTTTATACTCTTGCTCCAAAGATTTAGACTCTTCTAAAGATTTATCATATTCTAATTTTAAATTTTTAATAGTTTCTTCTAAAACATCTATATTTTTTCTATATTTAAGTTCTGTTTCTTTTAATAATTGAATATTATTTTCTAATTTTAAATCATCAACCTCATATTTTTTTCTTTCACTTATTATTTGTTTGCGAGCATTTAATTTACTTAAAGCTTCCGTAATTTCATTAATAGTAATTACAAGTTTATTTATTTCATCATCAATTTTTAATATTTCTAACTTCATTGTTTCTATTTTACTATTATCCATCAAATTATTATTATCTAAATCGTTAATCTTTTCAGTTAATTCTTCTATTTCATTTTTATTTGCTGAATATTTATCATTTAATTCACTAACATCTGTTACTATTAAAGCAATATCAATATTTTTTAAATCATCACTATATTTTTTATATAATGTTGCATCCTCAGACTGTTTTCTTAATGGCTCTAAATTAGTTTCTAACTCTTTAATAACTAAATTCAATTTATCTAAATTATCATTAGTTTTGTCTAATTTTTTCAAAGACTCTTCTTTACGTTTTTTATATTTTAAAACACCTGCAGCTTCTTCAATAATCGCCCTTCTATCACTTGGCTTTCCACTTAAAATCTCACTAATCTTTCCTTGAGAAATTATACTAAATGAATTAGTACTACTTCCACTATCTATAAATAAATCAGTAATATCTTTTAACCTAACCTTAGAATTATTGATATAATACTCATTTTCGCCAGTTCTATAAACAACTCTTTTTATATCAATAGTTGTAAAATCACTATTTAAATAGTGATCACTATTATCAAAAGTTAAAGACACCCAGGCTCTAGATAATTCACTACGGGTTTTACTACCTGCAAATATAACATCTGTCATCGAACTAGTTCCTCTTAGCGTTTTAACAGATTGTTCTCCCAATACCCATTTTACAGCATCTACTATGTTACTTTTCCCACTACCATTAGGGCCAACTATACCTGTAATACCATCAGTCACAGATATTTCAATTTTATCCGCAAAAGATTTAAATCCTTGACTTTTTATACTAATTAACTTCATGACTCACCATTCTCGCTTGTTTTTTTATTGCATCTGCTGCAGCCTTTTGTTCTGCATCTTTTTTACTTTTTCCACTACCACGGCCATAAACTATTCCGTCCACTAAAACTTCACACTCAAAAGTTTTATCATGAGCAGGACCAGTTTCATTAACCAAAACATATTCTAAAGATTTTTTATCAGTTTGTACTAATTCCTGTAAAGAAGATTTATAATCACTATAAAAAACCTGATTATTTGAAATAAAAGGAACCATAATTGCTAAAATATATTTTTTAACAGTCTCAAAGCCTTTTTCTAAATATATAACTGCCAAAACACTTTCAAAAACATCAGCAATAATTGTTTCATTATCGCGATTCATTCCATTACCTAATTTAATATAAGGAATTAAACCAATTTTCTTGGCATATTCATATAAAGCAGATTCACAAACATAACTAGCTCTTTTTTTAGACATGTCGCCTTCTTTTAAGGAAGTATTTAAATAAAAATATTCACTACTAACCATTTCTAAAATAGCATCGCCCAAAAACTCTAATCTTTCATAATTTTCTCCACCGTATTCATTAGAATAACTTGAATGAGTTAAAGCAACATTTATTAAACCATCTTGTTTTAATTCAATATTAAAATCCGTTAAAAATTTCATATCATTCACCTTATTCCATTATACAAAAAAAAAGAGATTTAATCCAGATTAAATCTCTACTCAACTATATATGGATTTGTTTGAGTTCCATTTCCACTGGTTATTTCTACATTTTTATCAAGTACAACAACTGGTCTTATGTATTGTTTCGTACTAATTGCTGCTCTTTCTAAACTAAACGGTCCAACAATCAACATATTTTGGCTAATTCCCTCGGAATATATTGCTGGAGTTGTTGTCCAGAAACTATCACCATCTTCTATCAAATAACTATTTAAAAATTGCCATTCACCTGCAGAATCATAGGAAAGTCCTGCAAAAGCTGCTTCGTCTGCTGTTAAAATTCCAATTTTTGACGTGGTTTTTTTGGAAGCACTCTCAGATTTCCCTGATAAATTACATTTTAATGTTGCTCCTTTTCTATAGTAAATTCTATCATAACCTCCATAATTGAATATAGAATCTGTACTGGTATCTGCCATGGAAAAATCTACACACCATTCAGCATCAACAAGCTTTGTTTCATCAATTTTTTTTACAAAATTACTAATTTTATCAGCAATAGTTACTTCTCCTCCACTTAACCATGTATTTAAAACTTTTAAAATATCACTGTTACTAAAATCTAATACTGCCATATCACTCGATTCACTAGTATTAAAAGCAAATGTACTATTTACATCTCCAATAGTTCCACTATAAACAGATTCATCTATAGTTCCCGCTTTATAATTTGCACCATTACAGATATCACTTTCATCTGCTAATACAATTTTTATATTTCCATCACCCTGTACTCTAACAACTCTCCAGCACATTCCTGCAAAATTTATATAATTATTATTTACTCTTCCTCTGTAATAATAAGAGACACCATAATCATCTTCTGCACTTGCAACCATTTTTTCATAAAAATATGTTCTTTCTGAAGAATATTTAGTATTAAAAGTTAAACTATTTTCTGTACTACTTCCAATTTTATATATATTAGGAATATTCTCATAATAAGCCTTGGTTCTATTTGCTGCTGTTGAGTCAACTAAGTTAACCCTAACATTCACGTAACATCCTTCTAAATCATTATAAACTTCATTAAACTTTTTTATTTGAACTCCAGTTAAATTGTATTTTCCTGTATTTTCATCTAAAACATATCCTGTACCATATACAATATATTTATTAGTATCAGAAAAATCCCTAGTATAATTAACATCACTAATAACTTCTTTAAAACGAGCTCCAGCAGATGATTTACCTGGATGTGTTAGTGGTTTACCAATCAAATTATCGTTACCAATTGTTTTTAATAAAGTACCTTCGCTAGCTTTTTCAAATATAGTTCCTACTGCTTCATCTATATTTACTCTCAAGCTTAATGTAGCTCCCATATCTATACTTTGATCTACATCCATTAAGTTAGCATATGTTACTACCAAACTATAGGAATCTGTCGTTTTAGAATCTATACTTACTGTATTCACTACATAAGTTTCATTTGTTGGCAAGACTCCACTACTTACTTCAACATCACCTTTTTTTAAGACGTATGTCCAATCTTCGGTTCTAGTAAATGTATTTGTTACATTATCTAGTTTGATACTATAACTTAAAGTTTGATTTCCAGTATTTTCTACTGTAAATGTTTTAGTTGTAGTATATCCTGGTTCTATTTTTTCTGTTGGAGATATTACTCCATTTCCATCTGCGTATGTTATTTCTAATTTCTTACTTGTTAC
>CAKOLD010000043.1 GCA_934096015.1 uncultured Bacilli bacterium | reverse complement strand
GGCTAAATGTATAATGGTAAGTAGTATAGGGCTCTTGGTCTACTTATAAAATTAGACAAAATATTCTATATTAATAATGTATACTTAAATAGAGGAGTTGATTTTGTGAAAAATAATAAAAAACAAATAATAATTGCTACTAGTGTATTAGTGTTAGTAACAATATTGTTACTAGGTTTGACTTATGCTTATTATAAAACAAGAGTGGTTGGAAACACTAGTGATAAAAGTATTAGTGTAACGATGGCTGAGCTAGAATTAACTTATGGGGATAATAGTGCAGAAATATTGGGTGAAAACACAGTTCCGATTCCCAGCGATACTGAAATAGGCAGTAAAGTTTTTAAGGTAAATAATAAAGGATTAGATATAAGTTTTGTAGTTGTTATAGATAATGTAAGTATTACAAAGAATAAAGCGGCTACAACATTTGAATCTAATGATTTTAGATATACTTTAACTTGTAAAAGAAAAGATGGAACGGCTTGTGGTGGAGTAACTAATCAAAGTGTTTTTCCTTTAAATGGTGGAATACTGGTAGGGGATAGTATTAAAGCTAATGATATTTATACCTATACATTAAAATTGTGGTATATAGATACTGGAGAAGATCAAAGTGCAGATATGGGAAAATCTTTACAAGCAAGAATAAATATAACTGATGCAAAAGAAGTAGAAAATCCTTATTTAGATAATAAAAATAGTTTGGCATATAATATAATTGAGAATTCAAAGATTAGAACAAATGGTACAGAATTACTTTCTGGTCCTTTAACTCAAGTTGCAGAAAGAAATAATTTAAAAGATGAAAAACTTTTAACAATTACTGCAGATGATTATGGTAATTCATATTATTATAGAGGTAATGTTATAGATAATTATGTAGATTTTGCAGGAATGTGTTGGAAAGCTGTAAGAATTTCAGGTGATGGTAGTATAAAATTAATATTAGAAGATCAGGATAATACTTGTGCAACGAGTGATGGTAATTGGAATATTCCGACAGAAACTGGAGGGTCAACAAATATAGGAAACTTTGGTTACGTCCAATCTGGTTCAAAACGTATGGTTAATTATTTAAATGGACAAACGAATAGTAATACTTCGATGGCTAATGCCTTTAAGAATTTTCAAAGTGCGTTAGATACTAAGATAATTGATAATTATGCAAGTAAAACCTTAACTGAATATTTAAAAGTTGGAGATTGGTGTTTAAATCAAGTAGCGTATGAAACTACTAAAAGTACAGAAACATTAACAGAACTTGAAGCTGAAGTTAAAAAAAGTAATGGAACGCCAATATATTATGATTCAAGAATGCGTTTAACTGAAAGTAAACCTAAAAAACCAACATTAAAATGTTTGGGTGTCAATATGAATAAGTTTAGTGATGGTACAGATATGTATGTTGGTGCAATAACAGCAGATGAGATGGTATATGCTGGAAATAACATTGGATTAGAAAACCCAAATTACTATTTAATAAATGAGTATCAGAAAGCTAAATATATGTACTTTTGGACTTTGACTCCTAGTTATTTTAATGGTAGTAATGACCGAGCATTTCATGTTCGTTATGATGGAGCTACTTTAAGTAATCACGTTAATGATGGTGATATGACTTCATTCCGTCCAGCTATTAATCTTTTAGCTGGCATAGAAATTACTGGTGGAGATGGAACAAAAACAAATCCTTATGCTATAAAGTAGACTAAATAATAGTCTATTTTATGTTTGTATTGACTATTTTTATTAATTCATTTATACTAATGGAAATTTTAAGGGGGATATTATGGAAAAACGAAGGATTGATTATTTTGAATCATTAATGCTTAAAGATTTAATTTCTAAACCATTGCTTTCTCAAGAGGAAGAGTTAGATTTGTTGTTAAAAACAAAAGCTGGCGATATGGATGCTAGAAATGAGCTTATTACTCATAATTATAGATTAATATATAAAGTTGCTAAGGAATTTAATGATGACTTTTTTAGTTTTATGGATTTATTTGATATTGGAGTTATGGGATTAATACACGCCATTGAAAAGTACGATATTAATAGTGGTTATAAACTTGTAACTTATGCTATGTATTGGATAAGATCTTATATGTTTAGGGAAAAATGTAATAAGTCTTTAGAGATTAAAATTCCAGTGGATGTGGCAAGTGATAGAAATAAACTTATGAATATTACGAGAAAACTAGGAGAGTTTTTAAAAAGACAACCAAATATATCTGAACTTATTGAGGCAACTGGGTTAAGTGAAGAACGCATTTATAAAGTGTTAGATTATCCTGCTGCTAGTATGTATTTAAATAGACAAACAACTGATGATAACTATCCTGAATTTGGTGATCTTATTGTTGATCAGAGTGATTTACAAGAAGAATGTGAAACTAGATATTTACAGAGTAAAATTAATGAACTTATTAATAGTTGTTATTTGAAAGATAGAGAAATATATGTGTTGAATAGACTTTTTGGTTTTTTTGATAGAGAACCAGTTACATTAGAAGTTGTTGCCCAAGAATTAGGAATTACAAGAGCTAGAGTTTTTGAAATAGAAAAGAATGCTTTAAATAAAATTAGAAAAGATCCAAGATGTGATGAGTTATTAGCGTTTGCTAATGATACTGTATATGCTTCAAACAAACTTGGTGAAGCTAGAATTAAAAAGGAAAAAAATAAATCAGGTGATGATTCTGGTTTTGCAAAAAAACAATTAAAATTGAATCAAGTTTTGGGAGATTATTCTCCGGATTTAATTGATTTTATGTTATCTAAACTAAGAGATGATGAAATGGAATTGCTTATTAAAGTTTATGGTGATGATTTAAAAGGGTATACGGGAATTTGGCTTTCTATGGAAGAAAGAACAAGATTAAAAAAGACATTGGTTCCAAAAATGAAAAGAATATTAAAATTTATGCAAGAAGATATTTCTGATAAAGTTAAAATAAAGAAGTGATCGAGTGATCACTTCTCTTTTATTCCTAATTCTTTTAATTCTTCTGTAATATCTTCTTTAACAAATAATTCTATGGGAATATCTAGTTTAAGAGCAAAATAGTATAAAACTGCTAGAGAAAATGTTTGATCTGTCTTTGGTGATTCTATATTACCAATTAATCCTCTAGAAAATGTAGAGTTTTCACTTAGTTCTTCTTGAGTAAGGCCTCGGTATTTTCTGAATAACTTTAATCTTTTACTTGCTCTTTCATAAATTTCTTTTATATCTTTATTACTATTCATACTTGCTCTCCATAAATAAATTTTAACAAGTAAAACTCAAAATAAATATCAGCATATAGTTGCAAAAACAAATCTTTTTGATATAATTGTGTTGGTGTTTAGAATGATTTTGATATTTAAATTTGTTTATATAATTTGTTCAATTATTTTATTGAATTTAGTTTATTTTGTTTTGAAAGTTTTAAGTATAAATGAATATACTTTTTTTTCATTTATGTTTAATTCAGAAATTACTATTAATATTAAATTTACAATAATTTTTTTATTATGTGTTATTTTTACAATGGTGTATGTTTATGTTAATAATAAATATTTTAATTAAAGCTTTTATTATGCTTTAAAAATTCTCTATATATTTTACCAATAGCTCTTTTTTCGATTCGAGATACGTAACTTCTTGATATATTTAGTTCTTTAGCAATTTCTTTTTGAGTTTTACTTTTAGTATTTTTTAAACCATATCTTTTTTCTATTATTTCTTTTTCTCTAGCATTTAAAGTGTTTAAATAGTTACTTAAGGAATTTATGTTATCTTTTTTATTTAATTCGTCTAAGATATTATTTTCTTCTAGAGGTAGGATATCAATAAGATTAATTTCGTTGCCTTCTTTGTCATAACCAATGGAGTCGTTTAAGCTTACATTATTATTATGTTTTTTATTTGATCTAAAATACATTAGTATTTCATTTTCTATACATTTTGCGACATATGTAGTTATTTTTATATTTTTATTTGTTTTAAATGAATCTATACCTTTAATTAATCCTATTGTTCCTATACTAATTAAGTCATCACTTGATTCTTTTGTTTCATATTTTTTAACAATATGGGCTACTAATCTTAAATTATGTTCTATTAATTTATTTCTGGCTTCTTTATTTCCGAGAAGCATTTGTTCTATGCATTCTTTTTCTTCTTTATCGTTTAGAGGATCTGGGAATACACTTACTGAGTAAGATCCTGAAAAAAATAGTATGCCTTTAATTAAGCTTATAATACTTAAAAACATTTTATCACCTGATAAATTATATTTACTTTAACAGAATATTTGACAATTTTTTTTAATATGTTATAATACAATCTTTCGAGGAGGGGAAAAGAATGGACGTTGTTGATTATATGCAAATTTTAAAGCAATGCGTTTTAGGAAAAATAAATAATTTAAGTGATATGAATTTAGTTAATTTTAATATTAAATCTAAATTAGTAAATGATCATATTGTTTATAGTGTTTCTGAATTTAATGAAGTAGGAGATATGACTTTTTTTATAGAATTTTCTTGTGATAGTAAAGTAGCTTTTTATGATGCTTTTAACATGATGATTGTTAAAACGTTAAAAGAAAATGATTTAGTTAATTATTCTGCTACTCAAATAAGAAATGATAATGCAATCAAATTTTCTATTGTTAGTCATAATAATGTTAGTGTTAATTTAGATATTAAAGATGAATTAGATGAAAAAGTTTGCAATAAATTTAAGTCTTATCTTGATCAAGAAGAAATTCAAGAATTAGAATCAACTAGTAATGAAGTTAAATATACTAAAGAATTAGTTGTATTTTAAATTTTTTTTTGGTAGAATAAGTATGGTTTTTTAAAACCAAATACACACAAAAATTGATTAGGTTTGCCCAGTGGCTATATGTTGGTGAATCTAAAAAGAGATTTTTGGAAGAAGAACAAAAGGAGAGTGTAAAATTATGGCTGTTGTTTCTATGGGTTATTTATTAGAAGCAGGTGTTCATTTTGGACATCAAACTAAAAGATGGAATCCTAAAATGAAGGAATACATCTTTACTTCAAGAGATGATATTTATATTATCGATCTTGAAAAAACTGTACAATGCATTGAAAAAGCATATGCAGAAATTAAAAAGATTGCTGACAATGGAGGTAAATTCTTATTTGTTGGTACAAAAAAACAAGCTAGTGAAGCTAGTCAAGAAGAAGCTTTAAGAAGTGAAAGTTTTTATGTAACTGAAAGATGGTTAGGTGGAACTTTAACTAATTTCCGTACTATTAGAAGAAGAGTTAAGAGATTAGAAGAAATTGAAGCTATGGAACAAAATGGTACTTTTGAAGCTTTACCTAAAAAAGAAGTTATTGGGTTAAAGAAAGAGTATGAAAAATTAAATAAAGTATTATGTGGTATACGTAATATGGATAGATTACCAAATGCTTTAATTATAGTTGATCCTAAAAAAGAAATAAATGCAATTAGAGAAGCTAGAAAGTTAAATATTCCAGTATTTGGTATTGTTGATACTAATTGTGATCCTGATGATGTAGATTTTGTTATTCCTGGAAATGATGATGCTGTTAGAGCTGTTAAAGTTGTTTTAGGAGTATTAAATAATGCTATTTGTGAAGCAAAAGGTTTAGAAATCGTTGATTATGTAACTGAAGAAGAAAAACCTAAAAAAGAAGTTAAAAAAGAAAACAAACCAGCAAAAGTTCAAAAGGAAGAAAAAGTTGAAACTGTTGAAGAAGTAAAAGCTGAAGAAAATGAATCTTTAGAAGGTAAAACTTTAACTGAATTAAAAGCTATTGCTAAAGAACAAGGTATTAAAGGTTATTCTACAATGAAAAAGGATGAACTTTTAAGCGCTTTAAATTAAGAAAAAGGGTGAATGTATGATTAGTGCAAAACAAGTTAGTGAATTACGTGAATTAACAGGTTCAGGAATGATGGACTGTAAAAAAGCTTTAACTGAGACAAACGGAGATATGGATGCTGCTGTTGATTGGTTAAGAGAAAAAGGTTTTGCTAAAGCTACTAAGAAGGCAGATAGAATTGCTGCTGAAGGTTTAGCAAATATTTATGTAAACGGAAATAAGGCTGTTGTTATTGAAGTTAATAGTGAAACAGACTTTGTTTCTAAGAATGAAGAATTTAAAGAATTATTAGATACTATTGGTAACACTATTTTAAATGGTGATGCTGAAACTTTAGAAGATGCTTTAAAATTAGATTGTGGTGAAGGAACTATTAATGATTTAATAGTTGCTAAAACTGCAAAGATTGGGGAAAAGTTATCTTTAAGAAGAATTGCAGTAATTACTAAAAATGATGATGAGAATTTTGGAGAGTATTTACATATGGGTGGTAAAATAGCTGCTTTAACAGTTGTTAAGGGTGCTAATGCGGATGTTGCAAAAGATGTTGCAATGCAAGCTGCTGCTATGAAACCAGAATATTTATGTGAAAGCGAAGTTCCAGAAGCTGTTATTGAAAAAGAAAAGGCAGTTTTGACTGAACAAGCAATGAACGAAGGAAAACCTGCTGATATAGCAGAAAAGATGGTTATTGGTAGAATTAAGAAATTCTTTAAAGAAATTTGTTTAGTAGATCAAGCATTTGTTAAAGATGGAGATATCACTGTTAATCAATATGTTAAGAATAATGGTGGAGAAATCTTAAAGATGGTTCGTTTTGAAGTTGGTGAAGGAATGCAAAAAAGAGAAGAAAACTTTGCTGAAGAAGTAATGAACCAAATTAAAAACTAGTTGAGGAAACTCAACTTTTTTTAGTGCTTGACAAGGGGGGGGGGGCTACTAGTATAATAAT
>CAKOLD010000042.1 GCA_934096015.1 uncultured Bacilli bacterium | reverse complement strand
ACATTTACAAGAATAGAAGATATAAAATATACTTTAAAAAAAGGAGAAGAAACTATTGGAACAGGACATTTGCCAAGTGTAGATAAAACAATAGCGTTTAAAGAAAAAATAAACAAAAATGAAACAAATGAGTATAGTCTAATAGTAGAATATTTAAATTTAGATGAAGATCAAAGTATAGATATGGGATCAACTTTAAGTTTATTAGTACAAATAAAAGACAGTGAAGAAGTAATAGAAATAAGTAGTGCTGAACAACTAAAAGCCTTAAGTAGATTAACTGCTATTCCAGAAATGCGTTCATATTCTTATAATTCTAGTGAAACAATTGCAGATTTTTCATTACTTGGCATAAATTATACAGGAACTACTTATGAGAAATTTAAAGAAGAATTATCAAAAATAACTAGTAGCAATTTAAACATAATAAGTGATATCAATATAGAATTATGTAGTGAGTATGGCGAAGATTTCTTTTTAGGTATAGGAAATACAACTTATCCTTATTATGGAAATGTTTATGGAAATAATCATACAATAACACTTGGCCAAAAAAATGATTTAAGTTTATTAAATCTTGGTGGATTAGGATTTTTTAATTATATTGAAAATGGAAGCATTAGCGATTTAAACTTAACTTTAAGTTCTGATCTAACCTTTAAGGAAAATAGCAATCATTTAACATTTGGACTACTAAACGGTAAGGCTAAAAATACTAATTTTAGTAATATTAATATAAATATAAACTCTAAAAATATTATAAATGAACAAAATGATACTTCCAAAAGTTTTTATATAGGATTATTAAATGGCGAAGTACTTGAAAAAGTAATTATAAAAAATATCAATATTAATTTAGAAAATACCAATATTAAAAATGTAGCTGGAAACGAGTCAAATAAATACACATATTCAATAGGGTTAATTTCACCAAAAATTAATTCTACTAGGGAAAAACGAAATATTATAGATAATATCAACATAAATTTACAAAATAGCAATTTAGGCATAACCACTAATAGAATTGGGCAAATGGGGAGTGTCGCAGGAAATGCACAACATAGTGATTTTAAAAATATAACTACTACTTTTATTGATTCAAGTATGACTTTAGAAGCAAACGATGCTAAATTAACAGATGCCTATGATAATCTTGCCTTAGGAGGAATTTTAGGAATCGCTCTTAGTGGTTCTGATAACCAGACTAATTTAGGACAAATTGGAGTTACTATGGATAATTGTAATTTTATTTCTCAAAATACAAATAAAATGGAAACATTAAAAGCAACTGAAAATAAAGGTGGAGGTGTTACTGTAGGAGGAATAGTCGGAATGACTTATAATAACTTTAAAATAACTAATTCCAACGTAGTTTTAAATAATGTAATTATGTTAGCAGAACGAAAAGAAGAAAATACAACGATTGCAAAATATGGCACTCAAATAGGTGGAATTGCTGCTAGAACTGAACATACTAGTAGCATCAGTAATTGCAAAGTTGATGCCAAAAACACGGATATGATTTCTCGATCAACAGAAAAAAATATTTATATTGGAGGAATAAGCGGAGCTTCTATGGGACCAGTTCACAGGGATATAATTCCACTAGAAAATAATCAATTTAATGGTAATAATAGTACAAATCTCAATTTGGAGATCATAACTGGTAGTAATGAAAACACTTATAATTGTATTGGGGGACTAACTGGGGAAAGTTTTTATATTAATGATAACAACTCTGTATCAAATATAAATTTAAATATTTATATGACAGGAATTCCCACAACAAATAAAAACTATGTTTCTAATTTTATAGGAAAATATTATAATTTACCATATTACAAAGATACAACACCAATTTTTACTCCAAGAACATCGGAAATTATAAATTCTAAAATAAATAATGTTAATATAAATATAGATGATAATTTAAAAGATTATATCACTATAAAAAATTATTAAAAAACATACAAAATAAATCTAACGTTGCCTAGATTTATTCTATGTTTTTTTATTTTACATAAAATTTAATGGTGATAATATGCTTGACACTATAAAGCACTATTTAAAAGATGAAAAATACTTTATAAGTATATATCGTGATTTCATTTATTTTTATAAATATCTAGAAATAATAAAATTTTCTGATTCTTTTATTTCTTTAAAATTCTCTAATTTTATTTTTAATATAACAGGTACTAATTTAAAAGTTAAAAGAATGGAAAATAAAGAACTTTTAATAGAAGGAAATATTTTAAAAACGGAGAAACTTTATGTCTAGTGAATTAATTATTATAAAAGTAACTGGTAATTTAAATAAATTTATAAATAAATGCTTAAAATATGAAATATCTCTATTAAATATAACCTACTTAGATAAAGAAACTGCTTTAGTAAAAATTTATAAAGAAGACTATTCAAGAATAAAAAAAATTAATTATTACTGTAAAATATCTAAATATAAATTGTTAGGAATAGATCGTTTTATTAAATTTATTAAAGAAAATTTAATTATCTTATTTACAGTAATTATTTGTTTTGTTTTAATGTCATTTATTCAAGGTATTATCGTAAAAATTGAAGTAATTCATTCTAATAAAGAAATAATAAATCTAGTAAAAAAAGAATTAAAGTTAAATGGAATACATGAATATCAATTAAAAAAAAGTTATAAAGAACTTGATGACTTAAAAAATAAAATTATTGAAAACAACCCAGATAAATTAGAATGGATGAGTATTAAAAGAGAAGGAATGAAATATACAGTAAGAGTAGAAGAAAGAATAATTACCAAAATAAAAGAGACTGATAAATATTGTCATATAGTTGCTAAAAAAGATGGAATTGTTAAAAAAATAATTAGTAGTAAAGGAGAAATAATACCAGTTCCTAATGATTTTGTAAGAAAAGGAGATTTATTAATAAGTGGTCAAATTCATTTAAATGAAGAAATTAAAGATAATATTTGTGCAAACGGAGAAGTATATGCGGAAACTTGGTATAAAATTAATGTTACTATTCCTTTAAATTATTTAGAAAAAAAATATACTAAAAATACTAGATATAACTTTATTATTAATAACAAAAAAGTCTTAAAAGATAAATATGAAAAATATGATACAGAAACCTTAAATAAAATTCAAGTTAAAGGATTAAATATAAAATATATTAAAGAATTAGAATATATTGAAATATTAAAAAAATATAAGAGTTCTGAAGCTTTAGAAAAAGCATTAAAAGAAGCTTCGGATAAAATGGAATATAAATTAAATAAGAATGAGAAAATAATATCTAAAAAAGTTTTGAAAAATAATGAGTTTAATAGTAAAATAGATATAGAAGTATTTTTAGTAGTTTTAGAAAATATAGGGGTTAAAGTAAATTATGAATTAGAAGGTGATATTAGTGCTACCGAATGAGATACAAGATTATATTAAAAATCTTTGGCCAATGTTTTTACTTTTCATTATAGTAATTATTTGTATCTGGATTACAGATATTATTATGAATAAAAAGAAAGTTGTTCTTTATAAAGACATTTTCAATTTAATATTTATAATATATTTATTATTACTATTTCAATTAGTAACAACTACAGACTTTGAAAGTTATAGTAATAATTTTATTCCTTTTAAAGAAATAATGAGATATGATTTTGACAATAGTTTATTTTATAGAAATGTTATAGGAAATATTATGTTATTTGTCCCATTTGGTTATTTTGTTAGTTTTTATTTAAATAATTTAAAATGGTATATAGCTTTAATATTAACTACTATAACAAGTGTTTCTACAGAATTAATTCAAATGAATATTGGTAGAAGTTTTGACGTAGATGATATAATGTTAAATATTATTGGAGGAATTCTTGGATATTTTATTTATAAACTGCAAACAAAACTTATAAATAAATTACCCGAAAGTTTAAAAAAGAATTGGTTAGCAGATATAATGAGTGTCTTACTAACAGCACTAATAATTGGTTTTATATATATAGTATTATGGAGGTAAAATGTTTGAAATTATAGATAATTATGGTTATGAAGATTATGCATATTTAAATGAAGTAATTGATTATACATTAAAAAAATTAGCACCAGAAAATAGTTTATTAAATGTTATTTTTATAGATGATGATTTAATGCACGAGATGAATAGACAATATAGAAATATAGATAGAACAACTGATGTATTAAGTTTTGCTTTTAATGATAATAAAAGAATAGAAAGTGAAATAAATACTCTTGGAGATATTTATATATCAATTCCTAAGATGATTGAACAATCAAAAGAATATAAACATAGTGAAAAAAGAGAATTAAGTTTCTTAACAGTACATGGTATTCTTCATTTACTTGGTTATGATCACATGAAAGAAGAAGATGAAAAAGTAATGTTTAAACTTCAAAGAGATATACTAGATGAGTTAGATATAAAGGAGTAGATTATGCTAGAAGAACTTAAAAAATTGTTAGAAAAAAGTTATTGTCCTATTAGTAACAAACAAGTAGCAGCAATAATTAAAATGAAAGATAGCACAACATTTTCTGGAGTTAATATTGAAAACCCTTCATTTAAATCAGGATTGTGTGCAGAACAAGTTGCTATCGGTAAAGCAATAACTGCAGGTTATAAAAGAGGAGATTTTGCAGAAATATACATAATGGATAATTCTGGAGATTTTATTAATCCTTGCTTTCTATGTAGACAAAATTTTGTAGAATTTTTTACAGACACTAAAATAATTTTAATGAACACTAAAGGAGAAAAGCAAGAATACGATTTAAATGAGATGTGTCCTCATGCTTTTAGATTGGAGTCAAGTTATGAATAGTGAATTAAGAGATCTTTTAATGAAAGCTTATACTCCACATGATGATTTGAAATTTGCCTGTATTGTAAGAATGGATGATGGTACTATTTTTAAAGGAGTTAGTGTAAAAAATAGTGTATTTAGAGATGGTATTTACGCAGAACAAATTGCTATTGCATCTGCCATAACAGCCGGTTATAAAAAAGGAGATTTTGAATCACTTTATTTAATGGTTAGTAGTAATTCCATAAAAGATTTAAAATATTTAAATAGAGATACAATTGTAGAATTCTTTGATCCTAGTGACAGAGTAATACTATTAACCTTTGATGGAACAAAAAGAGTTTTAAAAGTAGGTAATCTATTTAACAATATATATTAGGAGGTTTTATATGAAAAGTGGATTTGTAACAATAGTGGGAAGACCCAACACAGGTAAATCTACATTATTAAATTCTATTATAAAAGGGCACATTGCCATAGTAAGTGATGTTGCGGGGACAACAAGAAACACTATTCAAGGAGTTTATAATGATGAAGATACTCAGATTGTTTTTGTAGATACTCCAGGAATTCATAAACCCATAGATAAATTAGGTAAGTACTTAAATAAACAATCATATGAATCATTATCTGATAACGACGTTGTTCTTTTTTTAGTAGATACTAAAAGTGGTATTGGAAAAGGAGATTTATTCATAGTTGAAGCTTTAAAACACTGTTCATCACCTGTTATACTAGTTTTAAATAAAATAGATAAACTTGATGATGCTGGGATCATGAAAGCCATTAATGATTATAAAGACTTATATCCTTTTGCCGATATAGTACCAATAAGTGCTCTAAAAAATGATAATACTAATAGATTATTAAAAGTTATAAAAAAATATTTAACTGATGATATAAAATATTATGATGATGAAACTATTACCAATGCTTCTATGCGTTTTATGGTAAGTGAATACGTTAGAGAAAAAATCTTAAATTTGACAAAAGAAGAAGTACCTCATAATATTACATGTTTAACAACAAAATATGAAGAATACGATAATATAATTAATATTAATGTAGATATTATTGTCAGCAGAGATTCCATAAAAAAAATAATTATAGGTAAACAAGGAAGTATGTTAAAACAAATTGGTTCAGAAAGCCGAGTAGACATAGAAAATTTAACAGGAAAACAAGTTTATTTAGAATTATATGTAAAAACTATAAAAAATTGGAGAGACAAAGAACGTTATTTACAAGAATTTGGATTAAAAGACGATATTCTTGAATAAAAAAACAATTTTCATACCATTACTATATTAGAAAGGCAATGATTATGGAAAAAACAAAAAAAGAATTATGGGAATTATTTAAAAAAACAGGAAAGATTGAATACTATTTACAATACAAAAAGAAGTGATTAAATGAAAGAAGTGATTGGTTTTGTCTTAACTGAAACAGCTTATGGTGAAACCAGCAAAATAATTAATATCCTAACAGATGAAGGAATAATCGGGGTCATGTGTAAAGGAGCAAAAAGTTTAAAAAATCAAAATAGAAGTATCACAACCAAATTTAGTTATGGAAAATATATTATATATGATAAACCAGGAAAAATGAGCCTTTTAAAAGAAGGAAACGTTATTAATGATTTTTATAATATAAAAAATGACATAATATTAATTGGTTATATGACTTACATGAGTGATTTGGTTTATCAAGTAGCAAAACAAAATAATGACAAAGAAATACTCAATATATTTATATCAGCAATAAATAAAATAGATGAAGGGTTAAATCCTCTTATTATTTCTAATATTTTTGAAGTAAGAATGTTAGACTTCTTAGGAGTTGGAATTAATCTTAGTAGTTGTAATTCATGTGGTGAAACTAAAAACATCGTTACTATTAATCCTGACTTAGGAGGATATATCTGTAAAAATTGTTACAAAGGTGAGTACCTTTATGACTCTAAAACTATTAAAATGTTAAGAATGTATAAATTAGTTAATATAGATAACATTGCAGAATTAAAAATAAGTGAAAAAGTTGTTAATGAAATAAATAGATTTTTAAATATCTACTATGAAAGATTTACAGGATTGTATTTAAAAAGTAAAAAATTTTTACATGACCTACAAGTTATGTAATTTTTTTAACTCTTGACAGGGGGGGGGGGGCTA
>CAKOLD010000041.1 GCA_934096015.1 uncultured Bacilli bacterium | reverse complement strand
GGAATTAAAGATAATATAAAATTAGTAGTAACGTACGGAGAAACTGAAGAAAGTCAAAATGTAGATATGAATAAGACTTTAAGTTTTAGAGTAAATATCGATAATAAAAAAGAGAACAAAACAAGTGGAAATAGTGTAACATTCTTAGGAAATGGAAACCCTATAGAAAACTATAGAATATATGGAAATAGTGTACAAAATGAATTCACCGGTAAAAACCTATTAAACACTAATTTATGGGTAAATCCAGGAAGCTATAATGGAATAACAGTACAATACTTAAAAGACGAAGACTGTTTTGTAATTAATGGGACAACTTTAAAAACGGCTGAAATTGGCAGAAGATACCTTAATATTAAGATTGATAATACTAAAACATATTCTTTTTCTCTTGAATATATTAGTGGAACAATTGATAGGAGTAATTCCACATCTGAATACAAACATGCAGTAGCATACCTTGGAGACTCTAACACTATTAACCAAGCTGCCAATTGGAAAGCCATAAATCTTGAGGAAGAAAATCAAAAATGGGATAGTGTGACTACTAGTAAAAATTACATAACAGCTATGTGGTTTTATATGAATGATAATATTGTATTTAATAATTATAAATTTAGATTACAATTAGAAAAGAACAACGTTGCATCTGACTATGAATCATATAAAACAACTCCGTCACCAGAATATCCAAGTGAAATAGAAAGTGTAGGAGATTTAGTAACTGATACAAACTCTGAAAATTATGGAAAGTATAAAATTCCTATAACGATTAATAGCAAAAACTTAATAACAGCTAAAGAATTTTATGCAGAACTAAAAAATAGAATAAATAGTACCAATAAATCATGTTATGAAGAAGGAAATGTTGATGGTAGAAACTACATAAGATTTGTAGATAACAATGATTTTGATTATACAAAAGTTAAATTTAAAAATAACACTCAGTATACAATTTCTTTTGATTATAAACAAGAAGTTCATTTTTCTGGTTTATCTAACAAACATGCATCTTTGTTCACGTTTTTTTATACGGACGGAACTCATAGTTCTGTACTAGTTTCTAGTACTACTACCCAAGGATGGAAACATACATCACTAACAAGTGCAGCAAATAAAACCATAAAATTTATAGGCACAACATCTTATAACTATTACTACAAAAACTATATAGACATTGATACTTTTCAATTAGAAGAAGGAACTACTGCAACAGAATATGAACCATACTATGAACAAACAACTAATATTTATTTAGATGAACCACTTAGAAAAATAGGGGATTATGCTGATTATATAGATTTTAGGGAACAAAAGGTTGTTAGAAAAATAAAATCTCTAAATCTTTCTACAGTATACGTTTCTAGGGTGGGCTCTAATGGGGGAAGCTTATCACTTTTTAACTATATACCACAAGATAGATTATTACTTACTGGGACACAAGATAATATTCAATTATTAAGCAATAAATTAAAAAGTATATCATATTCAAATTATATAAGTACTTTTTATAACACTACAGACTCTCTAACTTATAATTTTAATAATAAAGCTATATTTTTTAAGATAAAAAAAGATACAGTAGGTATAACAAGTGACATGTCTGAAACAGATAAAAAAACTAAAATAAATGAATACCTAACTAATAATCCTATAACAGTTAATTACATATTAGAAACGCCAATAGAAAAAAATATTTATTTAGAATCAATTAAAAGTTTAAAAGGATATAATGCAATAAGGGTTAATACAAACGTTGAATCTAAAGTTTCTATCCAAAATTAAAAAGACAATTTCATGTCTTTTTTTATATTATTTTATCAATTAAACCATATTTCATAGCTTCTTTAGAATCCATATAATAATCTCTTTCAGTATCTTTTGTAATCTTTTTAACTGAATTATTTGTTAGATTTGCTAATATAATATTTAATTTCTTTTTTAATTTTAATATTCTTTCTGCAGCAATTTTTATTTCAGTAGCTTGTCCACTAGCCCCACCAAGTGGTTGATGAATCATAATTTCTGAATTTTCTAAAGCATATCTTTTACCTTTTTTACCACATGCTAGAAGGAATGAAGCCATACTAGCAGCAATACCAATTACAGTAGTAGATACATCACTTTTAACAAAATTAATCGTATCATATATAGCCATTCCTGCAGTAACAGAACCTCCTGGTGAATTTATATAAATACAAATATCATCATGATTAATACTATCTAAATATAATAATTCTGATACTACAATATTAGCACTTTCATCTGTAATTTCTCCTGTTATAAAAACAATACGATCACTTAATAATCTTGAATACAAATCATATGCTTTTTCTCCTTCATAATTCTTTTCAATAATTGTTGGAATAAATTTCATTTTTTTCACCTAATATTATAGTATTAAGTAATACGTAAAGTATACTAGAAAAATATGACAAATCATGTATTATTTGATAAAATATTATAATAGGAGAGAAAAATATGGATGATAGTAAAATACAAAAATCTAGTTTAAAAATAGTAATGTGCTACGTTATAAGAGAACTCTATGATTGTGAAGTATATTTTTATCACAGTTTAGACCAGGGTACTTTTGGAAGAGTTATTACTGATAAAAAATTAACTAATAAAGATTTTGATAAAATAACTAGAAGAATGAATGAGATTATCGAAGCTGATTATCCAATTGAAAGATTAGGAGTAAATAGAGATGACGCTATTAAATACTATAACGAAATTGGTGAATATGAAAAAGCAAAAAATGTAGAGTTTTTACCAACAAGAATATTAACTTTTTATAAAATGTTAACCGAAATAAATTATTTTTACACAGATATGTTAGAAGCAACAGGAGATATATTAAAATTTGACATTGCTAATTTAGGTCACAATGAATTTGTTTTAACAGATTCAGTAGACAAAAAAAACTATAAAGAATATACACCAAGAAAAAATATATATGAATCTTTTAATGAATATGAAGAGTGGTGTAAAGCTTTAAAAATAAATTATTTATCAGATATAAATTCTATAGTTGCAAATAGAAAAATAGATGATTTTATCAAACAAAGTGATATTATTCATGAGAATAAAATTTATGAAATAGCATACAATATATTTAATAATCAAAAAAGAGTAGTAATGCTAGCAGGACCTAGTAGTAGTGGAAAAACTACAAGTGCTAGAAAATTAGGAATATTTTTAAGTACTTTTGGTATAAATCCTATTAAAATAAGTTTAGATGATTATTATAAAGAATATAATGAATTACCAGTTAATGAATTTGGTGAAAAAGATATTGAATCTCCTCTTTCTTTAGATGTAAAATTATTTGATAAAAATATCAAAGATTTATTAAAAGGAAAAGAAGTTGTTTTACCAAAATATGATTTTATTAAAGGAAAAAAGAATTTTGAAGGATCTGGAATAAAATTAGAAGATAATAATGTTCTTATAATAGAGGGATTACATTCACTAAATAAAATATTTACTAAAAATATAGATGAAAAAGATATTTATAAAATATATATTAGCCCTTTAACTCCTCTTAATATAGATAGGCACAATTATATTTCAACTACAGATAATAGATTATTAAGACGTATTGTTAGAGATAGTAGGACTAGAGGAAAAAATGCTTCAGAAACTATTGCTCAATGGGCCAAAGTTAGAGAAAATGAAGACAAATATGTATTCCCTTATACAAATGATGCAGATGTAGTTTTAAATACAGCATTTATCTATGAAATGGGTGTTTTAAAAGTGTTTGCCGAACCACTTTTATATACAGTAAAACAAGATAGTGTAAGTTATACAGAAGCAAGAAGATTAATAGAATGTTTGGCACCATTTTTTACAATAAGTAGTGAACACATAAGCAACGATAATATTTTAAGAGAATTTATTGGTGGTTCTATATTTAATGAAGGGTAGTGATAATATGAAAAAAGTTGCAATTAATGGATTTGGAAGAATAGGAAGATTAGCATTTAGATTAATAAGTGAATTACCTGATTATGAGGTAGTAGCTATTAATGATTTAACGAGTGCAGAAGAGCTAGCTTATTATTTAAAATACGATACTAATCATCGTAATTACAAAATTAATGAAATAAGTAATACAGACAACGAAATTATTGTTGATGGTAAAAATATTAGAGTTTATAGTGAAAAAGATCCAAGTAATTTACCATGGAATAAACTAGACGTTGATGTGGTTTTAGAATGTACAGGACTTTTTACTAGCTATGAAAAAAGTATGACTCACATAAATGCTGGAGCTAAACACGTTATTATTTCCGCTCCTGCAAAAGGTGAATTAAAAACTATCGTTTATGGAGTTAATGATAATATTTTAGATGGTAGCGAAAAGATTATCAGTGCAGCAAGTTGTACAACTAATTGCCTTGCTCCAGTTTTAAAAGTACTAGATGATAACTTTGGAATAGTAAAAGGAATGATGAGCACAGTACATGCTTATACTAATGATCAAACAAGCTTAGACGTTCCACATAAAAAAGGAATATTAGCCCGCCGTGGTAGAGCAGCAGCTATGAATATCATTCCTGCAACTACTGGTGCAGCCAGTGCAATAGGATTAGTTATGCCAAATTTAGCTGGCAAATTAGACGGTATGGCCTTCAGAGTTCCTGTTAGCGACGGAAGTGTCATTGACTTAACTTTAGAATTAAACACTTTAGTAACTAAAGAACAAATAAATGAAACATTAAAAAACAACCAAAACGAAGTTTTAGGATATACTGATGATCCTATAGTTTCAAGTGATATCTTAGGAACAAGTTATGGATCACTAGTAGATGGCTTATCTACTAATGTTGTAACTTGTAATGGTAAACAATTAGTAAAAGTTGTCTCTTGGTACGACAACGAAATGAGTTATACAACACAAATGATTAGAACAATGCAAAAATTATTAAAATAAGTAGTATTTACTACTTTTTTTTTAATAAAATTAATGTATAATACTATACACAAGGAGGATTTATAATGAACAACTCAAAAAGACAATATGAACAACATATTAATACTAACAAATATAATAAAATAACATTTTATACATTAAGTAATGATATTTTATTACGAAAAACAACTTATACTTATGGAGCTTTAACTGGTAAAAGCTCTTATGAAATAAATGGGGAAACTATTAAAGAATACTTAGAAAATCTTTTTATTTTGTCTAATGGATTTACTCCAATATATGATTATAATAAAATAAAGTCAAAATGTAGTGAAATTTTAAGAGAAAGAATAAATTCGTTTAAACCAACTAAAGAATTATTTTTAAAAGTTATTTTAGCAAATGGATTTTCTGATTATAATGATCAATTAAAATTAGAACTATATGAAACTATTAAAAACATCTATAATAATTATAGACCAGACTTTTATACAATTGCTAATGAATGTAAAACAATTGATTATGATAGTAACTATGAAAAATTATTTAATATTTCTAAACAAATATTTATAGAATTAAAAGAATTTGTTTCTGAAGAAATCATTGAATTAGAAAAAGAAAATTCTAAAATAAATGAAAAAATTATAAAAAAACTTATAGATATGAAAGAAATACTTGATAAATATTTAAATTATTCCAATGAAAACTTTTATAATGAATTCTTTAGAGATAAACAACTTAATTTAGATACAACCATCATGAAAAGTATTGAAAATAGCCTATTACATGAATATTTTAAAGTGACAAATTTAATTAAAGATGCATCCTATACTTTTACAATAAGTGAATTATTTCACGCTATTCCTCCCGAATATTTAAATGAAAATTTATATAGTGAATACAATCCTATATATGAAAATACTAGTACTCCATTTATTTTAGACTTTATTAAAATATGTGATAAATATTGTGTAAAAGAAGATAAAACTAAATACACTAAAGAAGAAATCTTAGAATATTTAACTAATAAATGTCAAAGATTCTCTGTTAGACAACAAGAAGTATTAGATGAATATATTAATAATTTTAAAAATATAGAAGATGATTATTATGACGATATAAAAAAACTAGCAAAATTTTATTTATAATATTTTGCTCTTTTTTTTTGACATTTTTTTAATATAAGTAAATATATAATAATTTTGGTGAATAGTATATGAGTAGAAAATTTGTATCTAAAAAAGCAAAAAAATTAAGTTCATTAAAATATTTAATTATATTAGCAATAGTATGTATAATTATTAATTTTATAGTTAATAAATTAAATCAAAAAACCGAAGAAAGTATTATTGTAAAATACTTAATAAATACTTATTTTAATCAAATAAATTTTAATAAATTCAAAGTAGATTTAAGTAACCCAGAAATAATATTAGATACTGCTTTAAATTTTAATGACATTATTAAATTAACACCTGTAAAAGAAGATAAAACTACTTTTCAAGAAAATAAATTATATCAAGTATATATATACAATACTCATCAAACAGAAGAATATGATGCGGGAAGTCTTAAAAATTATAATATTGATTTAACTGTATTTACTGCAAGTAATATTTTAGAAAAAAAATTAAGTGCCTATAATATTGATGCTTATGTAGAAAATAGAAGTGTAAAAGAACATTTAAATAAATATGGTTTTAATTACAATCAAAGCTATAAAATAACTAGAGAATTTTTAGAAAACTTTCCCAATGAAGTAGATTTATATATTGACCTTCACAGAGATAGTGGGAATAAAGAACAAACAACAGTATATATAGATAATAAGCCATATGCAAAAATAATGTTTGTTATAGGAACTAATTATGAAACTTATAATCTTAATATGGAACTATCTGCTAAACTAAATAGCTATTTTGTTGAATTCAATCCTACAATAAGTAAAGGAATATTTACAAGACATAGTGTTTATAATCAAGATTTAAATCCCAATATTATATTAATTGAAATAGGAGGACCCTATAATACTTTAGAAGAAGTAGAAAATACTTTAGATGTATTTGCAGAAGTAATAAATAAATATTTAAAGGATAAATATGGAAGAGAATAAAAAGAAAACCAATTGGTGGTTAATAATATTTATAATTTTATTAATAGTTTTTGGTAGTTTATATTTTATGAATTTAATAGGTTATTATGATGCTAATAGAAATAGAATGCTATTAACAGAAGAAAAAAGAAAACAGTTTGAACATGATGTAAGTATTGGAAAAGATGTTAGATTAGAAGATTATTTTGAAAACAAAAAAAAAGATTATGGAAATGGTTTCTCTAATTTAAGTTTAAAAATCTCTAACTCTATAGATGTATTAATTAATAAAGGTCTAAAGCAAACTTTTAAAGCCCTAGGAAAATTATTTAAGTAGCTGTTGACAGGGGGGGGGGGGCTAAATGTATAATGGTAAGTAGTATAGGGTTCTCTGTCTACTTATAAAGTTAGACAAAATATTCTATATTAAT
>CAKOLD010000040.1 GCA_934096015.1 uncultured Bacilli bacterium | reverse complement strand
GAAGATAGTAGTTATTTAGTTAAATTCTATGAAAATTTATTATTAGGTAAGAATAATAACTTACATTCAAAAGATTTAATTGCTGAAGAATTATTTGATAGGAAGGATTACTTTCTTTCCTATTTTTTAATAGAATTCAGATTATATAGATATAGATATTTCAACTAAAATTAAATGTAACCCTAGGGGTTTTTAAAATTTTATAGTATAATTATATATGAAATTAGCTTTCAGTGAGAAGAGGTATAAGTATGGTAGAGTTTAGCGAAAATACAAGAGTTAAAATTCCAGCATTAGTTCATGCTACAAGATTAGGATATAAATATTTATCATTAAAAGAAGTTAAAAATGAAATTGATGAAGAAACTAATATATTTAAAAATATCTTTAAAGATAGTGTAAATAGAATTAATAATTCAGAATTAGCAGATGAAAATATAACTAAATTAATTAATGAATTATCTTTTTCTCTAGCTAATGAAGACTTAGGTAGACAATTTTATAAATATTTAATTAATGGATATAAAGGAATAAAATTAATTGATTTTGAGAACATAGAAAGTAATACATTTAATGTTGTAACAGAATTAACTTATAAAAATGGTGAAGATGAGTTTAGGCCAGATATTATTATATTAATAAATGGAATGCCTTTAGGATTTATTGAAGTTAAGAAGCCAAATAATAGGGAGGGAATATTAGCCGAAAGAAATAGAATTAATGATAGATTTAAAAATAAAAAATTCAGAAAATTTGTTAATATTACACAATTATTATTGTTTTCAAATAATCAAGAATATAATGAAGACTCAGGTGTTCCGATAGAAGGTGCATTTTATGGAACAACAAGTTATAATGATGTGTTTTTCAACTGCTTTAGAGAAGAGAATACTTCTATTTTTAGCCAAATTCAAGATTTAGATTACAATCAAGAAAATTATATTTTAAAGGATAATAACTATGTTTCTATTAAAGGTACTCCAGAATATTCTACCAATTTAAGTAGTACTTCACCAACAAATAGGTTAATAACCTCTTTATTTCATAAATCAAGAATTTTAAAATTATTAAAATATGGAATTGTATATGTTGAAAGATCTAATAAAGATGGAATTATTGAAATGCAAAAACACATAATGAGATATCAACAATTTTTTGCAACATTAGCTATTGAAAATACTTTAAATAAAAATATTAAAAAGGGCGTAATATGGCATACCCAAGGTTCCGGTAAAACAGCCTTGGCATATTATAATGTCAAATATTTAACTGATTATTTTCAAAGAAGAGGTAAAGTCGCAAAATTCTATTTTGTGGTGGATAGATTAGATTTATTAAAACAAGCAAGTGAAGAATTTACAGCTAGAGGATTAGAAGTTACCAGGGTTAATTCAAAAGAGGAATTTAAGAATACTATTAAAGAAACATCTGTTGTTTCTAAAATAGGTAATTTAACTATAAATGTGGTAAATATTCAAAAATTTTCCGAAGATTCTATTGTTAAAGAAGCAGATTACAATGTAGATGTACAAAGAATATATTTTTTAGATGAAGCACACAGAAGCTATAATCCAAAAGGTTCGTTCTTGGCAAATTTATTTGCTTCTGATAGAGAAGGAATATTTATTGGATTAACTGGAACACCTCTAATTGGAGAGAACTATAGTACTAAAGACATATTTGGTGATTATATTCACAAGTATTATTATAATAAGTCAATAGCAGATGGATACACTCTAAAATTAATAAGAGAAGGTATTGAAACTTCTTATAAAACAGAATTAAATAATACATTAGATGAAATAAAAAAATTATTGGGTATTTCTAGTGAAGAGGAAATATTTGCACATCCTAAATATACAAAAGCATTAACAAAATATATAGTTGATGACTTTATAAAATCTAGATTAATGTATAATGATGAAACTATTGGCGGAATGATAGTATGTGATTCACAAGCACAAGCTAGAAATGTATTTCAAAATTTAGATGAATATAATGTATCAAAAGCCTTAATTTTATATAATGAAGATGATAAAAAAACAAGAAGTGAAGAAGTAGATGATTTTAAAAAAGGTAAAATAGATATTCTTGTAGTACAAAATATGCTATTAACTGGATTCGATGCTCCGAGATTAAAGAAAATTTACTTAGGTAGAGTTATAAAAGCACATAATTTATTACAAACTTTAACAAGAGTTAATAGACCATATAAAAATTTTAAATATGGATATGTTGTTGACTTTGCAGACATAAGAGAAGAATTCGATAGAACAAATGCTGCATACTTTAATGAATTACAACAACAATTAGGTGAAGATTTTAAAACTTACAGCAATATATTTTTATCTCAAGAAGAGATAGAAAAAAGTATCAAAGAGATTGAGAATAAATTATTTGAATATGATAGTGAAAATCTCGAAATATTTTCCCAACAAATTAACGAATTAGAAAAGAAAAATTTAATCGATTTAAAAAAGATAATGATTACTTACAAAGATCTCTATAATGTTATTAAAGCATTTGGCTATAATGACTTATTAGGAAGAATTAAAATTGATAGAGTCAGTAAAATGGTTCATGAAGTGGAAAGAAGAATTGATATAATAAATTTAACTAACAAAGAAAACCAAGATACTGCCAGTATGCTTAATGTTGCTTTAACTAATATTGATTTTAACTTTAGAAAAATAAGTGAAGAAGAGTTAGTAATAGCTGATAAATATAAGCAAAAATTCGATGAAGTAAGGAAAGAATTCTTATTAAATATAGATAAAGATGATATGAAATACATTCTTCTATTTAGAGAATATAATGCTCTATTTACATCAATTAATTTCGAAGATTTAACGGTAGTAGATATGAATAATAACACAGTTAAATTGGACGATTTAATGAAGAAAATTCATTCACTAAATGAAAGTAATAATAGATTACTCGTAAAATATTCTGGTGATGAAAAATATGTTAAGATTCATAAAAGAGTATTGGAAAGAATTCCTGAATTTAATCAAGTTGATTTGTATGAAATATTAACAAATTTAAAAAATGAAATAGATGATATTTTATTAAGAAAGTACGATATTATGGATACTGAATCTTACTTTAAACAAACAATTATGCCAATGACTTTGGATGAATTTGATAAACATAATATTACAATTGTAATAGATGAAGTTCAATTCTTTACAGAAGTTATTGTTGAAACATACTTAGCAGAAAGGAGTCTAAACTTATGACAACAGAAAGAGAAATAATAAGAAAAACTGAAAAAATGATTGATGAGTTAAAAAGTGTATGTTCTACATATGGTCTTGGTAACGCATCAAGTGAATATAAAATCATAACAGAAATTTTCTTATATAAATACTTAAATGATAAATTCATATATGAAACAAAAAAAGTAGCAAAAGAACTTAATGAAAACTCAAATACAAAAGAAGTAGAAAAGTATTTAGATTCTTTAAGCCCTGAACAATTTTCAATATTAACAATGAGAATGGGTGCTAATGTTGCTAAAATTCAAAATTCATATAGAGTAAGTACATTATTTAATAATCAAAATTCAACAATACCTGAATTTTATGAATTATTTGATAATGCTTTAATAGGAATTTCAAATGATAATGTTGATATATTCTCGGTTAAAACCGGTTCAAAAGAAAAAATCAAATTATTTGATACTTTATCTCAATATATAACTGAATCAGATAAAAGAAATGCATTCTTTAGAGCAATGATATCTAAATTAGTGGAATTTAGTTTTGAAAATGCATTCTCAGAAAAATATGATTTCTTTGCAACTATATTTGAATACTTAATAAAAGATTATAATAAAGATTTTGGTAAGTATGCAGAATATTATACACCAAATTCAATAGCTAGAATTATAGCTAAAATATTAGCACCAAATCCAACCCAAAATATATCTTTATATGATCCTGCAGCGGGTTCTGGAACACTATTATTAGCATTAGCACATCAAATAGGTGAAGAAAATTGTACAATTTATTCTCAGGATATTTCTCAAAAGTCAAATGAATTTTTAAGATTAAACTTAATATTAAATAATTTAGTTCATTCATTAGGAAATGTAATACATGGTGATACATTATTAAATCCCGCTCATTTAAATAAAGAAAAAAACGGATTAGCTAAATTTGACTATATAGTTAGTAATCCACCATTTAAAACAGATTTTAGTGAAACAAGAGATCAACTTGCTGATGATAAATATAAAGATAGATTTTTTGCTGGTGTTCCAAAAATACCAGTGAAAAAAAAAGAATCAATGCCAATTTATTTATTATTTCTTCAACACATTTTATATTCATTAAAAGATACGGGAAAAGCAGCTATAGTAGTTCCAACCGGTTTTTTAACTGCAATTAATGGAATAGAGCCGGTTATTAGAAAAAAAGTTGTTCATGATAATATAATAGAATCAGTTGTTATAATGCCATCAGATATTTTTGCAACAACCGGTGCTAATGTAAGTATATTATTTATTAATAAAGAAAAAGTAAATGATGGTGTATTTTTAGTTGATGCTTCTAATTTAGGTATTAAGGAAAAGCAAGGTAATAATAATCAAAAAACAATTCTATCACAACAAGAAGTTGAAATTATTATCAATGCAATTGTTAATAAAAAAGAAATAGCTAACTTTTCCACACTTGTTAGTTATGATTTGATTAAAGAAAAAAATTGCAATTTATCTGCAAAAGAGTATTTTAAAATTAATGTTTCATTTGAAAAAATTGAAAAAAAAGACATTGATTTAGAAATAAACGAATTATTATCAGGTACAGAAAAGTTTTGTAAAAAATATCAAGAAAATATTAAATCAGCTTATGATAAAATAAATAACGAATTTTTAAAAACTACATTTGGAAACTGGGAAACAAAAAAAATAAGTGAGATTGCTATTGTTAAAGCTGGAGGAGATAAACCAAAGGTGTTTAGTAAAAATATAACTTGTGAATGTAATGTTCCTATATATTCTAATGGAATAGAAAAAGACGGCTTATATGGATTTACAAACAAAGCAACTGTGAAAGAGAATAGCATTACTGTATCTGCTCGTGGAACTATAGGATTTACCAAATTAAGAACAAAACCATTTACACCAATAGTAAGATTGATAAGTATTACACCAAATGATCAAAGATTTTCAAAGTATATAGAATTATTTTTGCAACAATATCCATTTAATAGTAGTGGTTCCATTCAAAAACAATTAACAGTTCCACAAGTAAAACAAATTGAGATACCAATTCCTCCCGTTGAGTTAATTAATAAATTTAATTCATCAATGGAACCTTTAATTTCAAATATAGAATTATTAGAAAAATCATTACTAAAAAATGAACAATACTTATTTGATTTGATGAAGTATTTGATGAACAAATGAAAATAGAAGATATTTTTCTGTTTTATTAGGGTATAATTCTTTATTAAAGAAGGTGACGTATTGAACTATACAAATAAACAAATTAATAGAATACTACACATTCAAGATTTTTTAGGTGCAGCTAATACTTTATCAAAAATATATAGTGAATATGATGATAAAGAAATTACTGCTGATAATATAATTGAAAAACAATGTATATATAAATTATTTTGTTCTGCTATGTATAATTTAATAGATGCAATAAAAAAATCAAATGAAATATTTGGTAATACTAAATCTTTTAAAGTATTTCAAGAAAAAATAAATCAAAAATTTATAGCAAATAATATAGAATTTTTAGAAAAAGAAAGTTATGAATCAAATTTATATAAAATACTGAGTCAAATAAGACATCAGAATAATCATTTTGAAAAAGATGATAATGATGATACCATGCTATTTGAAATTTACATTGATTTTAAAATAATAGATGAATTAAGAAAAATAATAAATGAAATATTTTATGAAGTTTATAATGAAATAGATAAAAACAAAATAAAACAAGTTGCTTTATCTACATCTAAAGTAAAGTATTCTTTTGATGAATTTGATAAGAAAGTTTATTATGTAGAATTAAAATTCCTTGAATCTACTAATGAAATAGATAAAATATTTGCAAAAGATAATGAAAGAGCAATTGAGATATTACGTGAGTATTATAATCCAAGTAATATTTTTGATTTGATGAATAAAGATAAAGAAACAATGAAAAAGTATGATATGATTGATAAAGAGATGGGAGAATTATTCAACAAACAAGATAAATATATTGCTGAAAACGGAAATAATTTACAAAAAGAAGCAATGAATTTATTAAAAGAGTTTTTTGATAATAATGAATCAGTTACTAAAAATGAATATGATAAAAATATAAAAGCCCTTGTTGATAAATTAAAAGCATTAAAAGAAAAGTTAGAAGAAAAGAGCTGATTTTTGGATATATATTTAGGTGCGCAAATTCATAAATTCTGTTAAATTTAAATAATAAAAAGCTATTTATTATTATATATATCAGATTAAATATTCATGTATCTTTTTGAAGAAAGGTAAAAAGTTCAAGAAAAAACTAAGTATTAGTTCAACATTTTTGACAACTTTTATCAGACATTTAATCCTTATTGACTTTAGACAAACCTATGATACAATATGGTAGAATACAAAATAATAATATATTTAGCACTAGTCATTTAACTGATTAGTGTTTTTTGTATTCAAAATCCCCCTTAAAAAATATTTATATTAAATAAGAATGGTACTAATAATATTTATAATTTTTGTTGTATAGTACCATTTTTAATAAAAATTTAATTAAAAAAGTGTGTACTATTGTATAACACCCATATAGAATAAGGAACCTTAAGTATACAATTGTATAACAAATATGAAAAGTGTAAACACTACTAAATTTTATTAATACTTATAAAATAAGGTAAAACTCACCACTGGTGAGTTGTTTGCAAACAGGTTTATCCTGCTTTTATTTTGTTGTAAAAGTATTTAGATTTAAAAGATATCCAATACCAAGAGATGGTACCAAAATTAATGAAGGGAAGGTGTTTAAATGAAATTGAATAAGAAGATACAAAAGAAATTTAGGATAGATGCTAATACTGAAAAAGCACTACGAAAAGTATTATCTAACAACAATGTTACATTTCAATCTGTTATGGAAACTCTTATAAGAGATTATATCTATCGTAATCTTGATGTAGTTATCAAAAACGATAAACAATAAAATATTCCAAATTTGATGCTGACAAATTTTTATATGCACGTTACAATTTGTATGAAAGGCGGAGCAAATGAAGAAAAGAAAAGTAAATTACATAATTACACAAGAATTTAAAACTAGCAAACCTAATATAACAGAACAAGAATTAAAAGATATATTCAACAAAAAACATTTCAAATGTATTATGAATCAAGAAAAAAATCTTTTTAATAAGACAGATATTAAAAATTAAAATTAAGTGGCTATTAGTCTAAATGATTGATAGTCTTTTTTTATTTGAGTTAAAGGGGGTTGATAAATTGAAATATAATAAAATTAAGGATAATAACATAACATTTAATAGGTGTTGCTATGGAAAATAAAATTACTTTTAAAGATCTTATTTTGGAATATCTTATCGAAGAGATAAAAAAGGAAAATAATGAGCTGTAATTTATTAAAGGATGCGTTATTATTAAAATGTCTTAATACCCAATTAAGTAAGAAGAAAAGGAGGATAAATGTATAATACTTACTTAACTGGAGTAGATTTCAATGTTGGAATCTACATAAGATTATCTCAAGAAGATAAAGATAAAAAATATGAATCTGATAGTGAAAGTGTAATTAATCAAAAAGAATT
>CAKOLD010000039.1 GCA_934096015.1 uncultured Bacilli bacterium | reverse complement strand
ATTATACAGGTAGCCCCCCCCCCCCTTGTCAAGACATAAAAAAACAAGCTTGATGCTTGCTATTTTAATATTATGTATGGGTCTTCTTTAGAACCAGTCCCACTTACGTATTCTGTCATTTCACTTAGGAATATAACTGGTTTTATCTTTTTATTTAAGGTAGTTGAACTAGTTTCTAATTTATCTTGATTTAAAACTAAAATTCCATTTTCATCTGCAGTCATGGTGTATAAAGAGTAATCACTTTTTAACCATTCGCTATTTTCGTAGTCTGTTTTATTTATTAAAAATACGTTAGTCTCACTTTCATTAATCATTACTGGTTCAGCTAATTTTTTATACTCATCTTTTAAAGAATTTAAATATTCAGTATTTAAGTAATTTCTAATTTCACTAGTTAAATAATCTGTATTAGAATTACTATCAAAGATCATTTCTTGTTCTAACGGTTCATCTTTAACAATTTTGATTCTACTTCCAATATTCTTACCATTACTTAGTTTATTATAAACTCCAACAATTCTCCAAATTTCTTCATTAAATTTAATATAATTATTTTCATCTGCATACCAAATATTAATATCATTTTGTTTTACTTTAGCATTATCTGTTAAGTAATATGCTAAATAGCTTTCATTTGCACTTATACCATTAACATTTACTTCTAAATGTACTTCTTTATCTTGAGCATCGTTAGGAATATTTTCATCACTTACCCAAACTCTTAAATAGTAAATTGTTTGTCCTCCAGCTTGTAGATTACTTTGATAAATAATATTATCTTCTACTGTAGATAATTTTCTAATAATTGTACAATTTGTAGTGTTATTAATACATAATTGGTATTTAACATACTCATGACTTAATAAATTGCTATCTGCATACTCTTTTACATCATTTAATAGTACATCATATTTCATTGGTAAGGTACCAGTATTAGTTATAGTAAATGTATAAATATTATTAGTTTGTCTTAAAGCACTTTCATTACTCATTGGAATAAGTGAAGGATTATTAATTGTGTTAGCACTTTCTCCACTTTTATCATTAAAAACTACAACTAAATCTCCAGATGTATAAACATTATCTTGAGCACTCGTATCAACATCCATAAACAAAGCATAACTGCTTCCCATTATTACTATCGCTAAAACAAAAACAGTAACAACAGTAATTATAAGTTGTCTCGTAAAAACCTTACGAACACTTTTCTTTTCATTATCGTTATTCATGTTATCAATCCTATCCATATATTTAAATAATACTATAATTTAATTTTTTTAGCAATATTTTTGTATTTAAATATTATTTATTTTACAAAACTATTATAAATTATTTGAAAAAAAGAGAGATAAATAAAAAATTAATTGATTTTTATTATTTTTTTTGATAAAATCTATTATGTATTTAAGGAAGGAGCGAATTTATGCCTAATATTAAGAGTTCTAAAAAATCTGTAAAAACAGACGCTAAAACAACAGTTCAAAACAATGTTTATACAGCAAAAGTTAAAAACTCAATTAAAAAATGTGAAAAAGCTGTTAAAGAAGGAAATAAAGAAGTTGCTACTGAAACATTAAAGAATGTAATTTCTAATATTGACAAAGCTTGTTCAAAAGGATTAATCAAACAAAATACTTGCGATAGACAAAAAGCAAGATTAAATAAAAAAGTTAAAGAAATGAATAACTAATCATTTCTTTTTTTTATACTTTTTGTTATTATAAAAATGGTGATAATATGAAAAAGACAATAAATATAATATTATGTTTAGGAATTATTGGAGCTTTACTTTATTATTTAGATCCAATTACTGATGCTCTTGCAGGTATTTTATCAGGAGAAAAAAAAGTAAGTATTAATAAACCTAATCAATATGCTAAGAATTATGATTTTAAATATGTTAAATTAGTTGATAAGTTTGTTCCTTATAATTATCAAGATATTCTTAATATGTATTATACTATTTTAAATAATGGAACAGAAACATTTACATTTTATTGTCCCGAAGAATATACTTATTGTTTAGATGATGTCACTACTATTAGTCAAGATGATAAGATATTAACAAACATTGCTTCTTTTGTTCATCCATTTAATAATTTTTCAGGCATAAAAGTTAAGAGAAATTCTTCTGGAGAAGTAACAATTAATATTACTCATCTTTATTCTGCCGAAGAAATTGATGCCATTAATAAAGAAATAGATAAAATTACGGGAAATATAATCAATTCAGAAATGGACAATTATGAAAAAATAAAAGTTTTTCATGATTATATTATTAATAATACTAAGTATGATAGTAATTATAAAAATGGTACTGGATATAAAAATTCTTCTAAAGCAAATGGACTTCTTTTTGACCACTACTCTGTTTGTGGAGGATATGCTGATGTAATGGCTATATTTCTAACTAAATTAGGAATTAAAAACTTTAAGGTTGCCAGTGAGAGTCATGTATGGAATGCTGTATATTTATCAGATGAAACTGGATGGCAGCATTTAGATTTAACTTGGGATGATCCAGTTACTTTAAATAGCGATACAGATACATTAATTCATAAATTCTTTTTAATAAATACTGGGGCTTTAAAAGAATTTAATACGGGAAATCATAATTTTGATCCTACAATTTATCAAGAGCTTTAATAAACCATTCTGGTTTATTTTTTTTATAATAATCATAAGATATTTTAACGATGGAAACTACTGGCGTTGAGATAAGCATCCCAACTACTCCAAAAAAATGGCTAAAGATAATTAACCCCATTATAATTAAAATTGGATTTAATTTTAAAGATTTACTCATAATAAACGGTTGAACAAAAGAACCTTCTATAATTTGTAAACCTACTACAATACCAAGAACAATTAAACCTACTTTACTAGATATAGAAAGTCCTACTAATACAGCTGGTATTCCACCGATATAAGGGCCTATATATGGTATTACATTAGTTATTGCAATTAGAAAAGCAAATACTATAGCGCTTGGAAGTTTAATTATACAAAATGCTATACTAGCTAATATAAATAAAACTAACATATCTAAAAAAGTACCTCTTATATATATTCTTAAGTTTTTATTAATTTTATTTAGTAATTTATTGGGAATATTTTTAAATATTTTACTATTAATTTTAATTTGATGAACAGATAAAAAGAAACTTATTATAAAACTATAAAGTATAGTTGCTAAGGTATTAAATATATTTTTTACTGATCCATTTAAATTATTGGCAACTCTACTACCAATGTTAGATTTTACTAACATATTTTTGACCTTTGATAAGTATTGGTTGCTATTAATAAATTTCTCTAAACTTGGAAGTAAATCTTTAATGTCTTTTATAATTCTAGGAACTAAGGTTATAAAAAGTAGTATAATTATCCCTATTATTAATAAATATAAAATTGTAGAACTAATTATAGGGTTAATTTTGTATTTTTTTAAAAAATCAATTACTGGTCTTATTATCCAAGAAATAATATAGCCGAAAAATAATGGGCTTATTAAATCAATTATTGTTAAGCAAAAACCAGTTATTTTACAAACTTTAATTATAATTAGAATTAGTAATATATTTAATAAAATAATTAATAAATTTTTATTATATAATCTTTTCATATTATTAGTATGTATCTTTATCTTCTATTTATTATAAAATTTAGTTATAATTTAATTGTGGTATTTATGAAGTTTGATTTAAAAAAATATGTATTATTATATACTATAGGAAGTTTTTTAGGATACTTATTAGAAACTATATTTTGTTTTATTAAGTATAATCATTATATTATTAAAAAAGGAATGATATTTGGGCCATTTAAACCTTTATATGGATTTGGTTTAATTTTTATATTTTTATTTTATAAATATTTAAAAAAGAAAAATAAATTATTTGTTTTTATTGCAGGTATTTTATTAGGAAGTATATATGAATATTCTGCTAGTTTAATAGAAACTTATATTCTCCATACTAATAGTTGGGATTATAGTAATTTTAAATATAATTTAAATGGAAGAATATATCTTCCATATACAATTCTTTGGGGAATATTAATTGTAGTTTGTATATTTTATTTATTTCCCCTATTTATAAAATTATATAATTATTTAAATACATATAAATTTAGTAATATAATATTGCATTTATTAACAATATTTATGATTTTTAATTTAATTTTAACTTCATTAGTTTTAATAAGATTTGGATTAAGAAATAATAATATTGCTCCATTAAGTCCAATTGGAAAAATGATTGATACAAAGTATGATAATAATTATATTAAAAAGACTTTTCCAAGATTAAAACCCTCTTTAAAATAAATGTATTTTATGATACTATATTTAATATAGGAGAGTGATATAATGAATATTTTAGTTAAAATATCTACATCATCTCTATCTTTATCTATATTAAATAAAAAAGAACCCGAAAATATAAATAATACTAATGTAATAAATACTAAAGAATTGATTTTTTCTAGTGTTTATATAAAAGAAAATATAGAATTAGTAAGTAGTTTTTTAAATGTTATTGTTATTAAAAATAAAGTTACTAAAGCTAAGATAAATAATCAAGAAATTATTAGTTTAGGAATTGAATTAATTAATCATATACCTAGTATTAAAGAATTATATATTATTCCTGATGTAGTGATTAATTATGATAATTTTCTTAAATTACTTGATAATAATTATTTAGATCATATTAGTTGTTATTCTATGCCTAAATATTTATTATCTAGATTAGATATAAATAAACAACTTAAAATAGATGTTAGAAGTGAATTATTCTTTTTAAGTGATTTTATGAATAATAATAATTTAGATAAATATAGTGATATTTATTATAAAAAGAACATAACTATTGAAAAAGAATTTAATAATGATGATTTAAATGATTTTATTACTTTTATAAATATTAATCATTATTTAAAAAATATATATATTAAAAAGTATTCTAATTCACTTGTAAATACAATTATAGATTCTTTAATAGAATATAGAAAAAGTAATATAAAAATTAGTTTTTATGAAAGTAATAATGATTTAGATGTTATTATAAATTCTATATCATATTTAAAAAAAGTTTATGAAGAATATTTTAAGGAATATAATATAACTTTTGATATAATTTATTCAAAAGAATATAAAAGAAAAAATATTTTAAAGCAATTAAATTTAAATACAGTTAAAGTTACTTCTTTTTTTGCTATTATTATATTAGTATTCTTTATAATTGCTGAGAAAATACAGACTGATAAAGATTCTAATCAAATATTAAGTATAAATGATCAAATAACAGATATTTTAGATGATGTTGAATACAGGAATATTGATGAACAAGATAGAGATATCGAATATATAGAAGCTGATAACCAAACTACAACTACTACTAGAAGAGCTTATTCTGGTGGAGGATCAGTTAGTAGTTATTATACAAATTATGAACAAGTTTTTGATAAACTTTTAACAATTAATCCAGATACTGTAGGATGGTTAACTGTAAATAATACTAAAGTTAACTACCCTGTTGTTAAAGCTAATGATAATGATTATTATTTAAAAAGAGATTTTAATCAAAAGAAAAATTCAATGGGTTGGATTTATATGGATTATAGAAATAGTATTAATGTTATGAGTCAAAATACTATCATATATGGTCATAATATTAATGGAGGGTTAATGTTTGGGAGTTTAAGATATACTCTTAATCCATCTTGGTATAAAAAAGCTACTAATCAAATAATTACATTTAATAGCATAAATCAAAATATGAAATGGCAAATATTTTCAATATATAAAGTTGGAGTAACTAATGATTATTTGTATGCTAATTTTGAAACTGATGAGGAATATTTAGCTTATATAAATAAAATGAAATCAAGAAGTATTTATGATTTTAATGTATCAGTAAATGAAAAAGATTATTTATTGACTTTATCAACATGTTATGGAACTGGAAAACAAAGATTAGTAATTCATGCGAAATTAATAACTGAATAATAAAAAGGACATATTATTGTCCTTTTTATTATGAATTTATTTCAATATGAGATGGATTAAGTGTACTATTAACTGTTAAATGATTAGTTCCATTTATTGTATTAATATTAGGTAATTTTATTGTTTCTTCTGTTGGGGTGGAAATTAAATATTCTACTTTGTAATCTTGATGTTCATTTAACCAAGTTTTAAAAGTATCTAAATTATTCCAATATCCTCTATTATATATTCTAAACACACCAGGAACTGGTCTTATGTAAGGTTTTTCGGGAGTTTTATTAATGATATCAGGAGAGACTGTACAAAGGGCTTTTTCCGAAGATTCAATATTGTTGTCTGCAAAATAAATAATATCTTTTTCTTCTGAGTATTGCCAATTTTTATTATACATTAATTCTGATTTTATATTTCTAACAACTTTTTGTTCTTTAAAATCTATATAATCAGCATAATCTCCTACTTTACGTAATGGTTCGTTTAGATAGATAGTTGTGGCTGTTTCTTGATAAGGCTCGTATGTGGTATCTTCATCTTTATTCATTAACATTAATTTATTAATTTTTGCGGTATGATTTAAAGAGGTTATATAGTCATAGTCATAAGAATAAAAATAAATAGTATCTTCTTTTGTAGTCAAAGTAATTGTTGTTGATTTTTTAAGATAAACGCCTCTTTGATTTTTCTGAAACCTGACATATATTTTGCTGTATCTTTCTACATCATCAATATACATGGAGTCTGCAACTATTTTGTATGTACCCGGTTGTATGTTAACTTTAAGAGTTAAACAATTAAAAGAAAATTCTTCGGGAACATTCCATAAGTTTTTTCCTGTTACTGTTACTGGTATTTTATAACCATATGGTTCATATTCGTCGGATTTAATATCTTTTGTTATCATTATGTCTTTAACCCACGTACTATTACTATCCATTCCATACATCCACATTATATAGTCTATTTTTTTTGAGGCATCACTAACTGTATTTAAGTCAACAGTTTTCCATTCTGTTAATCCTCCTGTATCTTTTAATGAAACATATCCATTAGAACCATCTTTATATACAATTAAAATTCTCGAACCAAATAAACCAGTTTCTTCAATACCTTTTAAATATTTTAATTTGTAGCTAATTCTTAATTGTCCTGTGTAACCCTCAGTATTTTCCCACAATTTCTTTTGATGAACTGTTGCATTATTTTTAACATAATAACTACCATCTTCTTCTTTTGTCCAACCTTGTTCTATTAAAATGCTAGGATCAAATAAATTCTTAGTCTTATCTCCTACACTTTCTATATCAACTGGATTATCTGGTGTTGGTATTCCATTTTGCACACTATTTCCATATATTCTGTAGTTTTCTAAAGTATTTCCATTTCCTATGAATGTTACACTATTTTTTGTCTTACCTACAGTCTCATCTATATTTACTCTCAAACTTAATGTAGCTCCCATATCTATACTTTGATCTACATCTGGTATGTTTGTATATCTTACCATTAAACTATAACTTTGGGTTTCTCCACTTTTTATTTCTATACTATCTAATAAGGTTGTTTCATAGGTTGGTATTGTTCCTACAATTAACACAGAATTAGCCTTTGTTAAAGTATATTTCCAATCTTCAGTCCTTGTAAATGTATTTGTTATATTATCTAATTTGATGCTATAAGTTGCAGTTTCATCTCCGGTATTTTTTACACTAAAGGTTTTAGTTGCTGTATATCCTGGTTCTATTTTTCCTGTTGGTTCTATTACTCCATTTCCATCTGTGTATGTTACTTCTAATTTTTTACCTACTGAACTTATAGTTTTTTCATTAGTATTGCCAATTACCTTTGTTTTATAATAGGCATATGTTAATCCTAATAACAATATTGTTATTAAAAATAAAGCTATTCCTGATATTATTATATGTTTATTTTTCATACT
>CAKOLD010000038.1 GCA_934096015.1 uncultured Bacilli bacterium | reverse complement strand
TATATTGAAACATTTTTTCCAGAAAATAATATAAGATTTATATCTATATTAGAATCATATGATAGTTTTAAAAATCAAGCTAGCAATGATTCATCAACATTTATAATTGCTTGTAATGATTATTATAGTAAACAAAATTCAATAAAAATTAGAAATGTATTAAATGAAAAAAGAAAAAATGGAAAATTTGTTGGAAGTTTACCATGTTTTGGTTATATGAGAGATCCATTAGATAAGGGACATTTAATACCAAATCCAGATACTGCTCCAATAGTAAAAAAGATATTTAAGTGGAGAGCTGATGGTATTGGACCTACTGAAATAGCAAACAGACTAAATAAAGCAAATGTAATTACACCTAGTGGATATAAAAAGACTAATTATTCATCAAGATTAATTGATAGAGATAATTGGAATATCTCCACAATAAAAAAAATATTAACAAATAGAGTATACACCGGTGATTTAGTACAACATACTCAAACTAAAGTCAGTTATAAATCTAAAAAGAAGATAACATTAGATGAAAAGTTATGGATTATAGTAGAAAATACCCATGAGTCATTAGTTGACAAAGATACATTTGAATATGTTAATACTTTAAGAAAAAGAAATACTAGAAATTATGAGGTTAAAACGAATAGAGAAAAAAGATTATTAGAAGGTAAGTTATTTTGCAAAGAGTGCAAAAACAGACTTACAGTTCTTTATCGTAAAAAACAAGATTATTGGTCTGTTAATTGCAATAGATATTCTAGAGATCCAGTAAGAGGCAGGTGTTATTCTCATTTTTATCCATATAACTATTTGGAAAAACAAGTATTAGAGCAAATTAATAAGTATATATCTAAATTAATAAAAAAACTTAATATAAAAGAACTAAATGATGAAGTAGTAAAAAATATTTACAAGGAAACTACTAACATTGATAAAATATTAAAAGAATTTCAAATAGAAAAAGAAAAGATTACAGGTAGATTAACAACTTTATACAATGATAGGTGTGATGGAGTAATATCAGCAGATACATATAAAGAATTAGCAAGTGAATTTGAAAAAAAATTAAAACAAATTAATGAAAAGATAGAAGATCAAAATGTTAAAAAATATAAAATTAAAAATAAAACAAATATTTTACCTGATTATACTAAAAAAATAAAAAAACTATTAGATTTAAATAAACCCAAAAAAGAATTAATTGATACGTTAGTAGATAAAATAGTTATAGATAAAGATAGAAATATTACTATATGTTTTAAATATGATATTGTACAAGAGGTAACTTTTAAATATGAAAATAGAAATTTAGCAAGAAATCCGTATGGTAGAAAAGGCAAAAATAATAATTAATGACTATCTTGCCTTTCTTTATAAAAAAATTTATAATATTAACAAGAAAGGAAGAATTGTAGATTGATTGGTGAGTATATGATTAATAGAAAATTAATTAGTGATTTTGCAGATATTATTGGTAATTTAACAATTGCTGTTCATTTAGAGTCACTAAAAGATGTAAAGGATGATTATGAGGGTGTGCTTGATGAATTAATAAAATGGGTTAAATATTATTATGAAAATAAAAATTTAGATATTGTTTCTTACGAAAATTCATTAAGAATACATGATTTGTTAGATGAAATAAGAAATGAGTTGATACCTAATAAATTAATAGGAATAGAATCAATGTTATCAGATAATATTTTAATTAGATATGAAGTAATTATTAAAGAAATAAATAATGAAAGAGGTAAAAAAAATGGGTAAAGATGAATATGGACATTATGTTAATGATGAAGGAGTCGAAATAAGAACTTCTACTGACAAATATGGTAGAGATCATATTGATATATATGACAGTTGTCCAGCTGAAAATCCAGATCACGGGTCTATTCATATTAATTATGATAGTGATACAGGAAAAGGAACGATTGTTGATACAACAAGTGGAGAAAAAGGAACTACAGATACAAGTTGTTATTTAACAACTGCTTGTATGAGACATAAAATGGAAAAATTTGATGACAATTGTGAAGAATTAACAATATTAAGATGGTTTAGAGATAAATTTGTTTCTAAAGAAGACATTGAACATTATTATAAAACTGCACCAACTATTGTTGACGTCATCAATGAATCTGAAAATAATAATGAGATATTTAATTTTATATATGAAAATGTTGTTAGTGCATGTGTAAATGCTATAAAAAGTGGAAATTATGAGTTTGCTTATAATAGGTATAAAAATAGTGTCTTAGCTTTAGAAGAACAATTTGCAAGACCCGCTTTAGAAAAAAAACTTATTAAATCTTTAAAGCTAGGTATATAAGTAATGTTAAAGATAAATAATAAAGAATATAAGGTTTTAACATCAGAAATTAAATATATTAATGCCACACATAATGAAAGAAAGGGATATTCTATTTTGGTATCATTAGATATAGAATTAAATAAAGTTAAAGGGTACATTAGTTTTTATGTGGATTTTTTTAAAGACAAAGATTTTAAAAATATAAAAAATAGAAAATATATCGAATTACCAACAGAATTAAATTCTAAAATAACAATGATAGAAATATTTGATACTGCTAATTTTATTGATTTTATTGATAGTGAAGTTAATTTGGAATTTGGTAATATATATAATAATCAAATTGAAATGAAACTAAATATAAATGATGAATTAATAAAATTGGAATATAAAGGATTACTGAATATTAAATAACAATAAATTAATCGATGACTTTTATTAACCATCGATTAATTTTATTATAGGTAACTAAACTCTCCAGGTGGAGAAGGAGCTGAAGTAATTTATGCCTTAAGAAATAAAGATACATTGGCAAAAAATATTATAAATGAGCTTAACAAAGAAGGTCAAGTAACAAGAAAATATTATCAAAGAAGATTACCAAGTGATTCTTCAAAAGACTATTATTATATGTTAAGAAATACGCCTAATACTGAAGCATTAATCATAGAATATGGTTTCCTTGATAATACAAGTGATGCCAATAGATTAAAAGAAAATTATCAAAATTATGCAGAAGCAGTTATAAGAGCAGTTGCAAATTATAAAAATCTAAATTACGTTCCTAAAACAGGTAGTAATTATTATATAGTAAAAAAAGGAGATACTTTATGGAGTATAGCCAGAGATAATAACATAACTGTACAAGAATTAAAAAATTTAAACAATTTAGCAAGCAATTCTTTAAGTATTGGTGATATTTTAAAACTTCCAACAGACGACAATGATAACAATGTAGAGACATCCGGAATTTACACAGTAAAAAAAGGAGATACACTTTACAGTATAGCCAGAAAATATAACATAACCGTTGATGAATTAAAAAGAATAAATAATCTAACTAGCAATTCTTTAAGCATTGGACAACAATTAAAAATTACAGAACTAACTGGAAGTGATACCCCAAATACATCAGTAACATATACAGTAAAAAAAGGAGATACATTATATACAATATCAAGAAAGTATAATATAAGTGTAGACGAATTAAAAAAATATAACAATTTAACAACAAATACATTAAGTATTAATCAAGTTTTAAGAATACCTACATCAACTGATTATAGAACATACAAAGTACAAAGAGGTGACACACTTTACAGCATAGCAAGAAAATATAATGTAACGGTTAATGAATTAAAAACGTTAAATAATTTGTCAAGCAATGTGTTAAATATCAATCAAGAGTTGCTAATTCCAAATTAAATATTGTAAACTCATTTGTTGTCTGTTAAAATTATCATAGAAAGGATAGTGATAAAAATATGCCTAACTATGATGAAAATTATGTCAAAACAATTACAGACGTAGCAAATGGAAGCTTTACAGGAACTCAAGTATGGATAATAGTTTCATGTATTTTAGCATTTATTGGAGGTTTATTTTTATACATAGTATTTGTAAGAAATAAAGAAAATAAATATAGTGGAAATTTAGTAAAGGTACATAAATTTTTAAATTTTAAATTAACTATATTTGAAGCAGTTTTAAAAGTAATGTACTTAGTAGCAGCTTTATCGTTAACTCTTAGCTCATTTGCATTTATAGGAACAAACTTTTTTACTTTTATATATTTATTAATATTTGGAAATCTATTCTTAAGAATAACTTTTGAAGTATTATTAAAGTTGTTTATTCTTGCAAAAGATGTAAGTGATATAAATAAGAAAATACCTCAGAATGAAGCTGAAAAAAAAGCTAAACCAAAAAAAGATGAAAACTAATTTCATCTTTTTAATTGCCTAAATATTTTTTTCCAATCACTGGAGTTTCATAATTTTCATTTACTGAATATGTAAAAGATTTTTCAACTTCGGCTTCTTTAATACCTAAAGTAACTTTCATTTCATCTGTAATTTCCTTTAAGCTCTCAGTACTATATTCAAAAATATATACATTACTATTTAAACTAGGAATATAAACATGTGAATCACTTCCCATTAAATAAGTTTTTTCAATATTTAAATTATCTATATTATTATTCATTAAAATATTTTTTCCAACATTATAAAAATCCAATAAAGTTTCAGTAGCCATATTAGTTTCAATATTATTACTAATAGCATTTAAAACATCATAAAAATCATTGACACTTCTGATATTTTTTGCTTTCTGTATAATACCTTCAACCACCAATTGCTGATGCTGTACTCTTTGAAAATCTCCCAAAAGTAAAGTTTTTCTATGTCTAGCCAAAGCTAAAGCAGCTTCTCCGTTTAAAGTTTGTACTCCCTTTTTAAGGCATATCTGATTAGCAAAGTTTCTATTACTATCTTGTTCACAAAATTCCACAGGTACATCAACATCAATTCCTTCTAAAGCTTCTACTAAGTCAACAACACCCTTAAAGTTAATTTTAACATAATAGTCAATATTAATATCCGTTAAGTTTTGTACAGTTTTTATAACACAATCAGTTCCTCCAGCGGCAGAAGCATTAATCTTACTTTTGCTATTTCCATAACATGAAATTGGAACATACGTATCTCTCGGTATACTAAATACAGTAGCATTTAAAGTAGCAGGGTTAAATGAAATTAACATCATTGTATCACCATTAAAAGAGGCATTTGATTTTAATCCATTTGTTTCACTATCAACACCTAGAAGTAACACGGTAAATGGCTCAGTAACCTTTTTTTGAGTTTTATTAACATTTATTTTTTTACTTTCAGTTAAATACATCACTTCTTCAGTAGCACTTTCAATGTTACTAAATACCTCATAAGAAGAATAAGTACTAACATAATTTGAACCAATCAAAACTCCATCACTAACACCATCATAAAGATCCATTAACATATCTAAATAGTTATTATATTTTCTAAGTTCCTTATATTTAACTTTTTTTTCTTTGATTAATTTATTCGCTAAAATATATCCTTCAACATCATCTTCATTATCGATAATACCAATAATACTTTCACTATTTAAAGATTTTCCTTTCAAAGTAATTAAACTCGTACTATAAGTAACGCTATCTTCATTCATTTTCTCTAAAGAAGAATACGCTTTATGTATAAAACTAGATAAAAAAATCATCGCACAACATATAATAACCACAAATAAACTACTAAATATAAAAGTTTTATTTTTTTTAGTAAAAAGTAATAATAAACTAACTAAAATATAAAGAAATAAAAATATTAAAAATAAAATCATTATTCCAATTCTAATACCATTTTCAATCCCTTTTAATAACAACAAACTATTAATAAAATAAATAGTACTAAAAGAAAATAAAAATGTTATTAGTATATATATAAATTTAAAAATAAATTTTAAATTTTTAAACTTTTTTAAAAATACTTTCATAAACACCAACTTTAATACTCATTATACAATATTTATACCCAAAATAAAACAAATTATATCAATTTAAAACAAATTATTGTATAATACATTTCGGAAGTGATAGTATGTATACATTATTTATATCCACATTTGATAAATATATAAATATAGGTTTATTAAAGGATAATGAAATCATAGACTCAGAAATAAAGGAATCAGAACAAAGTCATAGCATTTACACAATACCATTAATAAAAAAAATATTAGAAAATAATAATTTAACTGTTAAAGACTTAAATCAAATAGAAGTTATTAATGGACCAGGTAGTTTTACTGGTGTTAGAATAGGGGTAACAATTGCTAAAACATTAGCCTATACCTTAAATATTCCTATAAAAACTATTTCTACATTAGAAGCTTACGCAGTATCCTTAGAAAAACAAGACGATATTATAGTAACTCTTAGAGATTTAAAAGGAGTATATTATGGAATATTTAATAAAAATAATGAGCTTTTAAAACCACTTAATTATTTAAATAAAAATGATTTTGATAATTATATATCTACTAATAATTTAACAAACAATTTAATAAGCGAAGAACCAATTTTAGATATAAAAAAAATACATGAATATTTAAAAAATAAACAATCAACAAATCCTCATCAAGTTAACCCTCTATATATAAAACAAATTGAGGTAGAAAAATGTTAGAAATCCTAAAAGAGGAAAACTACAATGATATCATAAGATTAGGAAGCAAATTAAATGTTAAATTTCTAAAGTTATATCCAAAAGAAACGTTATTTAACAACTTTACAAAGATAGTAGGATATAAAATTGATAATAGTATTGTAGGATTTATTCACTATGAAATATTAGGAGAAACTGTAAGTATATTAAATTTAATTGTTGAAAAACAATATCGAAAAAAAAATATTGGTACCTATCTATTAGACTATTTAATGAGCGATATATGCAATAAAGATATAAAAAATATATTATTAGAAGTAAAATCAACTAATTATCCAGCAATTAGTTTATATACAAAATTTAATTTTGAAACTATAAATATTAGAAAAAAATATTATGATGGAATTGATGCAATAGTTATGGAAAGAAGAGTGTAAATATGAAAGATATATATATACTAGGTATAGAATCCAGTTGTGATGAAACAAGCATTTCAATAGTAAAAAACGGTACTATTGAAATTGCTACAACAGTACTAACTCAAATGGATACGCATGCTCTTTATGGTGGAGTTGTTCCTGAAATAGCAAGTAGAATGCATACGGAAAATATTACAATAGTTTTAGAAGATTTGTTAAAAAAAGCAAATATGAAAGTTGAAGACGTAGATGCAATTGCAGTTACTTATGCACCAGGACTTATGGGTAGTTTATTAGTAGGTTTAGAATTTGCCAAAACCTTAGCGTTAGTATATGATAAACCTCTTATAAAGACTCACCATATAGCAGGACATATATACGCTAATAATCTAGTTAAACCAATAAAATTTCCTACATTAGCTTTAGTAGTTAGTGGGGGACACACAGAAATTGTTGTTATGAAATCTGATTATGATTTTGAAGTATTAGGTACAACATTAGATGATGCAATAGGAGAGTGCTTTGATAAAGTTGCAAGAGTATTAGGACTAAAATATCCAGGGGGTCCAAATATTGAAAAATATGCAAAAGAAGGTAAACCAACATATGACTTACCAATTCCTATGAATAACAACGAACTGAACTTTTCTTATAGTGGTCTAAAAAGTGCAGTAATAAATTTAGTTCATAATGAAAAACAAAGAGGAAATGAAATAAACCCATATGACTTAGCTTGTTCGTTTCAAACAATAGCTGTGGATGAATTAATAAGAAAAACAGAATTAGCAATTAAGAAAACGAAAATTAATAATTTAATTGTTGCCGGAGGCGTAAGCGCCAATGAATATTTAAGAAAAGAACTAGAAAAATTATGTCAAAAATATAATGTGAATTTATCAATACCACCATTAAAGTATTGTACTGATAACGCTACCATGATTGCTTGTGCAGCCTATCCCCAATACTTAAACAAAGAATTTTGTGACTTTAACATAAATGCTAAAAGTCAAGAATACTTTTTCAAATAAGATGCTTGTAAAAAGCATTTTTTTAATTGTAAAAAAAACATAAATTAGATATAATATTTAAAGAATAGAGAGGGTAACATGAGTAAAGTTTTAAGTCAATAAGAATTAAATTTAATAGA
>CAKOLD010000037.1 GCA_934096015.1 uncultured Bacilli bacterium | reverse complement strand
CCCCCCCCCCCCTGTCAAGAGTAATGTTTTTAAAGAGGTTTTTATATAATTTAATAGAATGGATGAAATATGAATAATAAGTTTTTTAAAAGCACTCTAATATTAATTATAGGATCTTTAATTACTAAAGCTTTAGGTTTTGTAATTAAAGTAATATTTACAAGAACTATTGGTAGTGACGGTATAAATTTATATAGTTTAATAATGCCTACATATTCTCTTTTAATTACGTTAGCTCAAATGGGGTTCCCAATTGCTATATCAAATTTAATTGCTAAAGGTAAAAAAAGTAGCAAAAACATTTTATTTTCTATAATACCAATAAGTCTATTAATAAATTTAATAATTATTATCACTGTAATTCTATTTGCACCATACTTATCAAATAATTTACTTAAGAATCCTGATACTTATTACCCAATAATATCTATAGCATTTGTAATTCCTTTTATATCAATATCAAGTATTATTAGAGGATATTTTTTTGGAAAACAAAGAATGATTCCTCATACTATTTCTAACATTGTGGAACAAATTGCTCGCCTAATCATTATAATAATTTTCTTACCAAAATTTATGAAATATGGAACTATAGTAAGCGTAACTATCTTTATATTATTTAATATTTTATCAGAAATAATATCTATAATAGTATTTCTTTTCTTCGCACCTAAATCTTTTACTATTAAAAAAAGTGATTTAAAGCCAGATTTAGCAACTGCAAAAGAAATACTAGGAATAAGTATCCCTAGTACTAGTAGTAGAATTATTGGAAATATAGGATTCTTTTTTGAACCTATTCTTTTAACAAATATCTTATTATTTGTTGGTTATTCAAATAGTTATATATTAAAAGAATATGGTATTTATAATGCTTACGTAATTCCTGTTTTAACAATTCCCTCTTTTTTTATAATGGCTTTATCTACAGCAATAATTCCTGAAATTAGTAAACATTCTAATAATAAAAAAATGATTAAAAGAAGACTTATTCAATCAATAAGCACATCTTTAATCATTGGATTTATCTCTAATATTATAATTATGTTATTTCCAGAATTTATATTAAATACATTATATAAAACTACTAGTGGAGTTAATTATATTAAATTTCTAGCCCCATTCTTTATTCTTTTTTACTTAGAAGGACCTCTAGTAAGTATCTTACAAGGACTAAATGAAGCTAAATATTGTATGAAAATAACTTTTTTTGGAATAATATTAAAATTAAGTACTATGAGTTTACTATGTTTTTTAAAAATAGGTATATATAGTTTAATAATATCTGAAATAGTAAATATATTATTTATAATTACTTTCAATTTCCAAAAAATAATAAAGATTCTTAAATAATTACTTAAGAATCTTCACTTCATTATCTTTATAAGTAATTTTAATATTAGGATCTAACATCTCTTTTGTAATTGGATCATATTGAGTTTTTAAATACTCATTCTCATATAAATCATTTAAAGTAATAGAATCACTACATTCTTTTTTTAAGTAACAGCTCTTATAAGCATATTCAATTCTTCCATACAAAACACTATATAAACGTTCTTCTCTATTTTTTATTACTTTATAAAAAGTAACTATTAACATAATTGTTAAAAAAAGAATAACTATTATTAATCTAATTTGTTTAAAAGACTTTTCCATCATACCAACCTACTTTAAATTCATTATACTAAAAGTTATTATTTATTTCCATAATAATTTTTTATAAATTCATCCCTATATTCTAAAATATTATCATTTTTAATACATTCTCTTAAATCTTCAGTAAGTTTTATTAAATAACGAATATTATGTATTGATAAAAGTCTAGCCCCAAAAGTCTCATTAGCAGTTATCAAATGTCTTATATAAGCTTTAGTAAAATTCTTACAAGCATAACAATCACAATCATCAATAGGAGTAAAATCAGTTTTATATTTAGCATTTTTCAAATTAATTTTACCAAATTTTGTATAAGCATGTCCATGTCTTGCAAGACGCGTAGGACTTACACAATCAAATATATCTATACCACGAATAACGTTTTCAATTATATCAATAGGATCTCCCACACCCATTAAATATCTCACTTTATTTTCTGGTAAATATTTAGTTGAATAACTAACCATTTTATACATTGTGGGTTTATCTTCGCCAACACTAGTTCCCCCAATAGAATATCCATCAAAATCCATTTTTACAAGTTCTTCTGCACAATATTTTCTTAAATCTTCATATTCTCCACCTTGAACTATACCAAACAAACTTTGTTTTGGGTTAAGAAAAACATCTTTTCCACGTTTTGCCCATCTTAAAGTTCTATCTACACTATTCTTACAATATTCATAACTTGCTGGCCATCCAATACATTCATCAAAACTCATAGCAATATCACTATCTAATTTATTTTGAATTTCAATACTTTTTTCTGGAGTAAGCAATAAATTATCCCCATTTAAATGATTTTTAAACTTTACACCTTCCTCTGTAATATCTTTTTTATTTGCTAAACTAAATACTTGAAATCCTCCACTATCAGTTAAGATAGGTCCATTCCAATTCATAAATTGATGTAACCCACCAGCAATATTTACAACATCTTCGCCAGGTCTTAACCATAAATGATATGTATTAGAAAGAATAATACCAGCATGAACATCTTTTAATTCTTCTGGACTAAGAGTTTTAACAGTAGCTTGGGTCCCAACAGGCATAAACATAGGAGTTTCATATTCACCATAATTAGTTTTTATTTTACCAAGTCTAGCTTTTGTATTATTTTCATTTTTAAGTAAAGTATATTTTATTTTCATTTAATCACCAAGAAATATAATACCATTTTTTTCGTTTATTGAAAAGAAAAAAACTGCCTAAGCAGTTTATTTTAAATATCCATTTGTTCTTAAATAATCAACAACAAATCTCATCTTATCAGTCATATTTGCAGTTGGATTTTCTGTAGTATAATAATGGATATAAGCATTCTCTAAAGCAGCTAAATCAGCTTCAGTAAATGTATCTAAATCAGTATTACCTAATATTGTAGTTACATCACTTTTAATATCTGTAACATCTGTTTTAATACCATTAATAGTACCATTTACTTGACTAATCATTGCTCCAAGCATTTTAACTTTTCCAAAGATTGTCTCAGCACCAGTAGTATCATCTTTAGTTCCAAGTGCTAAAGCTAAATCATTAACTTTACTTGTATCATCAGTAATACCATTTAATTTACCAAATAAAGTTGAATCAGTTGTATCAGTATCAGTACCAATTAATCCTTTAATCTCATTATTTCTAGCTAGAATAAAATTACTTAAATTAGATTCTATAGTACTCATAGCACCAGATAAATTACCCTGAACAGATACAATATCAGTCTTAACCCCGTCTATTTGTGATTCAACATTAGTAAATCTTCCCATAATATTAGAAGATAAATTAGATAGTTCATTACTCAAATTACTAATAGATAAATCTAAAGCAGCTTTTATATCATTACTATTTTGTTTAATATCATTTTGAGCTGTTTCAATCTTAGAATTCAACACAACTTTAATATTATCACTATTTTGTTTAATATCACTTTGTGCTTCCTCGATCTTAGAATTTAACACAGTTTTAATATTATCACTATTTTGTTTAATATCATTTTGTGCTTCCTCAATCTTAGAATTTAACACAGTTTTAATATTATCACTATTTTGTTTAACATCATTTTGTGCTTCCTCTATTTTAGAATTTAACACAGTTTTAATATTATCGCTATTTTGTTTGATATCAGCTTGCGCTTCTTCTATTTTATTATTAATAATAGTTTTTGCATTATCTGTATTATCTTTAATTTCAATCTTAGCTTGGTCTAAAGATTGTTCTAATAATAATCTAGCATTGTCTGTATTATTCTTAATATCAACTTGGGCTTCTTCTATCTTAGAATATAATACAGTTTTAATATTATCACTATTTTGCTTAATATCATTTTGGGCTTCTTCTATTTTATTATTAATAATAGTTTTTGCATTGTCTGTATTGTTTTTAATATCTTGTTGAGCTTCACTTATTTTATTTAATAAAATAACTTTAGCATTATCTGTATTTTCTTTTATTTCAGCTTCTGCTTCACCAATTTTATTTAAAATAATAGTTTTCGCATTATCTGTATTTTTCTTAATATCAATTTTAGACATAAGAATTACATTATTTAATAATAAAGTTGATGCATTAACATTATCATTAATATTTTTTGTATTATTATTTGAATTTTCTTTAATACTATTAGTATCATTTTCTAAAGTATTCAAAATTACATCTTTATTAGCATTATCATTATTTTCTATATCATTTAATTTTGAATTAGTTTTAGAATAATTACTTTTTTGATTTTCATTAACATCATCAATCTTAGTTTGAGTTAAATTATCGTTTTCATCTATTTTCTTATTAGTATCATTATTTAGTTTTTTAGCGCTACTAAATACATCTTCTATATTATCATTAACTTCTGGTAGTGTTTCATTATCTAGTTTATAAACTTTAACAAGCCCAAAAATAGAAAGAACTAATAAAATACTAACTACACTAGTAATTACAATATTAAATATCTTTGTACTATCTTTTTTCTTCATTTTTTTACTCCTTATTTACTTATTTTTCTCGTAAGCATCTTGATAAACAATTTTTAATTTATCAATATAATTCTTTAAATCTTTAATACACTTTTGTTCTCTTAATTCTTCTAAATAATCATCTAATTTAGCATCATCAAGTTCTAATCTTTTAATTACATGATAAGCATATTTTGTTTTAATAGAATTGCTTACTTCACCAGGGTTAAGTTTAAGAACAACTTGTTCTAATTCAGAAACTAATTCTCCTTTTTTATAATAAGATTCCAATGGTTTAGAACTATCATAGCCTTCACTATATTTTTTAATGAGTTCTTCCATATCTTGACCTTTTCTTGCAAACTCTACAATACTATTTGCTAGTACTTCTTTTTGATTTATAACTGTTGTATCTAAATTTTTTCCAGTACTAACATTAACTATTGGTAATATAACTTGCTCTATCTTAAAATAATTAGATGCATAATCATCTTTTGCTTGTTCTATTTCTTCACTTGTTAAATCATTTAATTTACCATCACCATAAATTTCTTTAACAAGTTTTTTATAAAGCTTATCAGTCTTGCACATCTCATCATATGCATTATCACTTGTAGAATTTTCTTTCAAGAATTTTTTATATTCACTTTGGCCACCTAATGATTTTATAAACTCTTTTTTCTCTTTACCCAACTCTTTTAAATCTGCTTTACTTAAAGAAACATTATTATCTAGAGCCATCTCTTTAATAGCAGCATTAGTTTTTAAATCATTTAACGCAACACTTTTTAAATAATCAATAACTTTTATGTTATTACTATCATCATACATTGCATTTAAATCATTTTGAGAGATTTTTTCTACATCTTCACCAAAATAGTTATACTTTGCAGAATAAACATAGATGTTGTATTCTTTAATATCATAATCATAATCATTAATAGTTAACAATACTTTATCTTTATTAGCGCTATATAAAGATAAAAGTCCAATTAATAAAATTATTAATATAAAGTATACTTTATATTTATTTAACAAAGTTAAATAAATAGGTTCTTTCGTTTCCTCCTTATTAGTTTTTTTTCTTACTCCCTTAACACTCTTACTTATTACTTCTTCATCCTTTATTCTTTTTTGCATCAAAACCACTCCATACTAGCCATATTACCCTCTCTAAAAAAGTAATAATTGATTTTATTGTATACAAATTTTTAATAACTGTCAATCACTTTATTTAAATAAATACACATTATTCCCTGATGATATAAACTTTATGAATCTGTTTCAATTATATTACAAAAAAACTCCAATAATATTGAAGTTTTTCTATCTTTTATAAATCTAATTGTTTAAACCATCATTTGGTCTGTTTTTTAAAAATTATCTATTAATATATTTTTCATTTGTTAACATACTATGCCTTAATATTTGAATCTACTTTTTCTATTAACATAGCATCACCAAAAGAAAAGAAACGATATTTATTCTCTACAGCAATATTATAGGCTTTCAATATATATTCTTTTTTTGATAATGCACTAACCAACATAACTAACGTACTTTTTGGTAAATGAAAATTAGTAATTAAAGCATCAATTGCTTTAAATTCAAAACCCGGATAAATAAATATATCAGTTTCTCCAGAGCAAGGCACAAACTCCGAGTGACTTTTTAAAACAGTTTCTAAGACTCTAGTACTTGTAGTACCAACAGCGATTATTCTTTTACCACTCTTTTTTACATTATTTAAAGTATCTGCTGCTTCTTTACTTAAAATATAATGTTCACTATGCATTTTATGTTTAGTTACATCATCTACACTCACAGGTCTAAATGTTCCAAGACCAACATGTAAAGTAACATGAACAATATTTATACCCTTATTTTCTATTTTTTTTAATAGTTCCTTTGTAAAATGCAACCCTGCAGTAGGCGCCGCAGCCGATCCGTAATGTTCAGCATAAACAGTTTGATATCTCTCTTTATCTTCTAGTTTTTCATGAATATAAGGAGGTAAAGGCATAGAACCTAGCAAATCTAATATTTCCATTAAAATACCACTATATAATAATTTAACTCTAGTAATTCCTTCTTCTAAAACCTCTTTAACTTCTGCTTTTAAAATTCCCTCTCCAAAGGAAACTATGGTTCCTTTTTTTAACCTTTTTTGCGGTTTTGCTAAACATTCCCAAACATTATCTCCCAAATCATTCAGCAACAATAACTCTATAACTGCTTTAGTTTCCTCTTTAACACCAATTAACCTTGCTGGTATAACTTTAGTATCATTTATAACTAAAGCATCTCCAGGATTCAAATAATCTATAACATTAGTAAAATGTTTATGAGTAATACTTCCATCATTTTTTAAAACCATCAACTTGCTTGAAGATCTATCAGTTAAGGGAGTCTGGGCAATTAACTCTTCTGGCAAATTATAATCAAAATCTTCAGTTTTCATACTATTTTACCATTTTTTTATCACTAATATTTTTTTCACCTAAACATTCAATTACACTAATTGGTAATACATTTAAATTTCCAACTATATCAGTATATTCATTAATTAATTCTTTATCTTCTAATGTTTTCTTCCTAAATCCTAATTCTGAACTACTATCTTTTATAATTCCATATTCAGGATCTCTACTATTACCTAGAGATTTAATTTTAAAATTACCTATCAATATATTATTTTCTTTTATAATATCAAGATAATTTTTAATAAGTTCTGAAGTACTTAAGCTATTATCTCTTACAACAGAATAATGACCATATCCATCAGTAGTATACATAACATCAATTAATGAATTATAAGATAAATAAGCAGAATCATAAGCGTTCTTTATAATATTTTTAGAATCAGTTTCATCATAAAATTTTCTTAATTTATTTTGAGTACTTTTGATAAAATTAATTTGATTATTAATTACAGATTCTAAAGCATTTAATAAATCTTCTTCATTTACTTCATCAGTAGATAAAACCTTAAGTAAGTCACTAGAAATAATAAATGGATTTCCTAAAATATCAGTATATTTATTAATTAATTCTTTATCTTCTAAAGTTTTTTTTCTAAATCCTAATTCTGACCTACTATCTTTTATAATTCCATACTCTGGATCTCTACCATTACCTAAAGATTTAATATTTAAAGATCTAATCAACTCATTATTTTTAATGATTAGTTTTGCATAATCTTCTTCATTTTTAGCAATGAATTGTCCCATACTTATATAGTAAGCATCTTTTGTAAAATCATAATTTATAACATCATAAGCATTAGGATAAGCATTCTTTATAATATCATTCTTATCTTCATTTAAATAAAATTCTTTTAACTCTTCAATAGTGTTATATAAATAATTCATTTGATATTGATATAAATCTTTTAAAGAATTACTATTCAAATTATTAACATCAATAACACTTAAAGTATTAGCTTCCTCTTTTGCAGAAACATTAACCCCTAAAGAACTAACTCCTAAAGTTAATGCCATTAAATATATACATAATTTTTGTTTATTATTTTTATCGTATTTTTCAATTTTTTTAACTTGTTTTTTCACTTTAAACCCTTCTTTCAAGTAACGTATTATATCATATTCTCTTTTTAATTGCAAATTACTCCAAA
>CAKOLD010000036.1 GCA_934096015.1 uncultured Bacilli bacterium | reverse complement strand
ACTAAAACATTTAGTGTAAAGAATACTGGAGATGATACTGCAACATATAGTATTAAACTAGATAATATAACAAATACCTTTTCAAGAACAGAGGATTGGACATATGTATTAAAAGAAGGAACTGCTGAAATAAAAAGGGAAACAATACCAACCTATGAAACAACTTTGTTAGATAGTATAGAAATAGAGGCTGGAATAACTAAAAGTTATAGTTTAGTAGTTACATATGCTAACTTAAGTGATATAGATCAATCAATTGATATGGGATCCACATTAAGTATACGAGTAAATATTGCAGATGCAGTAAAAAACAGTGTAACATTTATAGGGAATGGAAATGCTTTAGAAAACTACAGAATATATGGAAATAGTATCCAAAGGGGAATACCAACACCAGATAATCCAGTTGAGATAGAAAGTGTAGGAGATAAGACTAAAAACTTGATTAATTTGGATAGCGTTTTATCAAAAGCATTTACAAAAAATGATGATGGAACTTATAGTATTTGTAAGCTTAGTAATGCTATAAGATTTTCTAATTTTTATTATGTAGATATTCCAGCTAATACTCCAATAACATTCTCTTATGATTTGATTGAATATAATGGGACATATATTGCTCCACTTCAAATGGCTTTGACGTTTGATGATGGTACAGTAACAACTATTGGATACCGTCATATTAATTATAGTGAGACTGCGACTTATGATAAACCTATAACAAGAGTTAGGGTATACCAAGAAAATGCAATGCCTGATGGGACCTGTACTAAATTTAAAAACCTTCAATTGGAGTTAGGAACTAGTGCAACAGAATACGAACCTTATGGTTATAAAATACCGGTAAATGTTAGTGGTAAGAATTTATTTGATATTGCTAATTATTCAATATATAAAAATGATAGTAATGGGTTAAGTTATACAGAAAAAGATTTTTTGAATATACATAATATGCCAATATATATTGGTGCAAAATATGATGAACAGTATACAATTAGTCTAAATTATGAAGTTTATTCTACAGATACAATAAAAGGGAATGGTATTTACATAAAGGCATATGATGAAAATGATAACGTATTAACATCTAAAACTTTGTTATCAAAGGGAAGTGTTGAATCTGGGAATGTGGTTTTGACTACTCCTTATGGTAAAACGGTATCTTATTTTAGATTTTCATATATTACTTCTACCAGAGATTGTAAAGTAACAATTTCTGATGTACAGATAGAAAAGGGAAATGACTCAACTGAATATGAACCATATATAGAACCTATTACATCCGATATTTATTTAGATGAGCCGCTTAGAAAAATAGATGATTATGCTGATTATATAGATTTTAAAGAAAAAAAGGTTGTTAGAAATATAAAATCAATTGTTTTAAATTCTAATATGGATACTAATAAGTGGATCTTCGCTGATAAACAACATGGTTTTTATTATTATTTTCTTGATAACGATTTATATAAGAAAAACAGTAGAGTATTTTCTAATCGATTTAAGTCTGGTATTAATGTTCCTCAAATAGAAAATAGTACTGGACTATATGATGTTTTGTATATTAAAACTACTAGGTGGAAAGAGATTAGTGAATTTAAAGATTGGATTAGTTCGAATAAAACTTCTTTAGAATATATTTTGAATTCTCCTATAAAAAATGATATTCAGTTACCCAATATAAATAGTATTGAAGGAGTTAATGTGATTAATATAAATACAAATATTAATCCAAGTAGTATAGAAATTAATTCTTAGAATAAATATTTTTACGAATATTTATTTTTTTTATAAAAATTAGCACTCATATATTGACAAGTGCTAAGCATAATATTATAATGTATTTAGCACTTAGGATAAAGTGTGCTAATACAATAGGAAGTGAGTACATGGGAGAAAGACAAAATAATTTATTAAGAGAAATAGTTGAGTCTTATGTAAAGAATGTTAAACCTGTTGGCTCTAAATCGTTGTGTGAAAAATTTAATTGTAGTAGTGCTACAATTAGAAATGATATGGCGTATTTAGAAGAGTTAGGTTACTTGGAAAAAACTCATACTTCTAGTGGAAGAATTCCTTCAGAAAAAGGATATCACTATTATGTTGAGAATTTGATGAAACCTAAAGAAATAACTGGGGATGATATGTTAAAATTACAAACTATTTTAAATAATAAGGAATTAAATTTAAGTGATGCTATTACTAAAGCTATGGAAATAATTGCTGATTTAACAAATTATACTAGTGTTGTTTTGGGACATTCTAGTAAAGAAAATACTTTAAAACAAATTAATATAGTATCTCTTGGAAATAATAAAATAGTTGCAGTAATTATTACTAATACTGGACATGTAGAAAACAAACAAGTGTCTATTCCTAGTAATATTAATGTTAATGAAGTTATTAAGACTTCAGAAATAATTAATAAAGAATTGGAAGGTACTCCTATTGATGAAGTTGCAAGTAGACTGGAATATGAAATAAAACCTGTTATTGCAAATACTATAGAAAAGTATGAACAAATATATAGTATGTTTTATGAAACTTTTAGAGAAATGACTAATAATGATAATAATGATATATTTTTTGGTAGAAAAACAAATATATTAAAACAGCCAGAATACAATGAAGCTGAAAAAGTTAAGGATATGATTAGTAAACTTGAGGATGTTGATTTAGTTAAAAGAATTGAGACAGATGATAATAAGGTTAATATTTATATTGGTGATGAAACTGAGTTTGATCCTAATGTTACTATAATAAAGACTGCTTATAATGTTGCTGGTACTTCTGGAACAATAGCAATTATTGGCCCTAAGAGAATGGAATATGATAGAGTAGTTACATTATTAAATTTTCTAAAAGATTACATAGAAAGGTAGATTATGAAAGAAGAAGAATTAAAAGATAAACTTAATAAAAAAGATAAAAAAATAGAAAGTAAAGAGAATAAAAAGGAAAAAAAGGAAATTCATAAAGAAAATAAAGAGATTGAATCTTTAAAAAAAGAAGTTGAGTCTTTAAAAAAAGAAGTTCAAGAAGAAAAAGAAAAAGTACTACGTAATACTGCAGAACTTATGAATTTTAAAAGACGTAAAGAAGATGAATATTCTAATATGATTAAGTATGCTAATGAAGATTTGATATTGGAGTTACTACCAATAATAGATAACTTTGAAAGAGCTATTAGATTAGATGATAATGATTTAAGTGATGAAGTTAGTCAATTCTTAAGTGGTTTTAAAATGATGTTTGGATCAATGAATAGTTTACTTAAAAAATATGATGTTCAAGAAATAGATGCTTTAGGATTAGAGTTTGATCCTACTGTACATCAAGCGGTTTTAATGGAGAGTGATCCAGAGAAACCTGGAGGAGTAATATTAGAAGTATTACAAAAAGGTTATAAATATAAAGATAAAGTTATTAGACCTGCCATGGTCAAAGTAAATGAATAAGGAGAGTGATAATATGGCAAAAATAATTGGTATAGATTTAGGTACAACAAATAGTTGTGTTGCAGTATTGGAAGGTGGGGAACCTAAAGTTATTGCGAATGCTGAGGGAGATAGAACTACTCCTAGTGTTGTAGCATTTTCTAAAAATGGAGATGAACTTGTAGGTATTACTGCTAAACGTCAAGCTGTTACTAATCCTGATAATACAATTTCAAGTATTAAAAGAAAAATGGGTACTAGTGAAAAAGTTGAAGCAAATGGTAAAAAATATACCGCTGAAGAAATTAGTGCTAAAATATTAATGAAATTAAAGAAAGATGCTGAAAGTTATCTTGGTGAGACAGTTAATAAAGCTGTTATTACAGTTCCTGCATATTTTAATGATGCTGAAAGACAAGCAACAAAAAATGCTGGTAAAATTGCTGGTTTAGAAGTAGAAAGAATTATTAACGAACCAACTGCAGCTGCTTTAGCATATGGTCTTGATAAACAAGATAAATTACAAACTATTTTAGTTTACGATTTAGGTGGAGGAACATTTGATGTTTCAATACTTGAATTAGGTGATGGTGTTTTTGAAGTTAAATCTACAAGTGGTAATAACCGTTTAGGTGGAGATGACTTTGATAAATGCGTAATGGATTATTTAGTTAGTGAATTTAAAAAAGAACATGGTATTGATTTATCTAAAGATAATATGGCAATGCAAAGAATTAAAGATGCTGCTGAAAAAGCTAAAAAGGATTTAAGTAGTATGAGTACTACTAATATTAATTTACCTTTCTTAACTCAAAATGAATCTGGTCCTGTACATATGGATATTAATTTGACTAAAGCTAAATTTGAAGATTTATGTCGTGATTTATTTGACTCTACTTTAGAGCCAGTTAAAAAAGCTTTAAAAGATGCTAAATTAACTGCTAAAGATATTGACCAAGTTGTATTAGTTGGTGGATCAACTCGTATTCCATATATTCAAGAACTTGTTAAAAAAGAACTTGGAAAAGAACCAAATAAGAGTGTTAACCCAGATGAAGTTGTAGCAATGGGTGCTGCTATTCAAGGTGGTGTATTAACTGGAGAAGTTGAAGATTTAGTTTTACTAGATGTTACCCCATTAAGCTTAGGACTTGAAACTTTAGGTAATGTTATGACTGTATTAATTCCAAGAAATACAACAATTCCTACAAGTAAGAGCCAAGTATTCTCTACAGCAGTTGATAATCAACCTGGAGTTGATATTCATGTATTACAAGGTGAAAGACCTATGGCTCAAGATAATAAGACTTTAGGAAGATTCCAATTATCTGATATTCCACCAGCTCCAAGAGGAGTTCCACAAATCGAAGTTAAGTTTGATATTGATGCAAATGGTATTGTTAATGTATCTGCTAAAGATTTAGGAACTGGTAAAGAACAACATATCACTATTACTTCTAGTACTAATTTAACTGATGAAGAAGTAGAAAAGATGATGAAAGAAGCTGAAGCTAATAAAGCTGAAGATGAAAAACGTAAAGAAATGGCTGATGTAAAAAATGAGGCTGATCAAGCTATATTTGCTACAGAAAAAGCTATTAAAGATTTAAAAGATAAGATAACAGATAAAGAAAAAGAAGAAGCTGAAGAAGCTATTAAAGAACTTAAAGAAGTACTTGAAAAAGATAATAAAGATGATATTAAAAAGAAAACTGAAGCTTTAAATGAAAAAGCAATGGGACTTGCTACAAGAGTTTATGAAGAAGCTGCTAAAAATAATAAAGAAGAAAATAATACAACTGATGAATCAAGTGATGCTGAATTCGTACAAGACGATAAGTAAGAGTTAGGACTAGTGCTTAACTCTTTCTTTATTTAAATAAAAGGAGTGTTTATGAAAGATAAACTTACAAATATAATTAATAAGTGTTTAGATACTGGTGTTGATTTTGCTGATGTTTTTGAAGAAAAAAAGAAATATAAAACCATTAAATTAATAGATTCTAAAATAGATAAAGTTAATATTAATCGTCTTTCTGGTATGGGGATAAGATTTGTTGAAAATGGTGAAGTTTATTATTCAGCAATTAATGATTTAAGTGAAGAAAATATTAGTATAGTTATTAAGGAACTTGGCAGTAATATAGTTGGTAAAAGTAAAGAACATATTTTATTAACTCAAAAAAATGATTCTTTAAAAAAAGAACCTAAATGGTATTATAATAGTGATGCTTTAAAAAAAGATTATTTACTTAATATTGATAAAATTGCTAGAAATATAGATCCTCGAATTAATCAAGTTATTGCAGAGATGCAAGAAACTACTCAAGATGTGTTTATTGCAAATACAAATGGTAATTATGAGACTGAAAGAAGATATTTAACAAGATTAATTATTACTTTAGTTGCAAAAGAAAATGATAAAAGTGTTCAAAGTACATTTTCTAAAGGAAGTTCTTTAGGTTATGAATTTTTAGAAGATATTGATTTAGAGAAAGAAATAAATACTTTAGCAGAGGTTACTATAAAAAAATTAAGTGCACCGTATGCACCAAGTGGAAAGATGCCTGTTGTTGTTGGAAATGGATTTGGAGTTATGATTCATGAAGCTTGTGGACATGCTTTAGAAGCGACTAGTTGTGCTGATAACATTTCTGTACTTGCAAATAAAATGGGACAAAAAGTCGCTAGTGATTGTGTAACTATTATTGATGATGGAACTTTGAGGTCTTTAGGTGGAACTACTTATATTGACGATGAAGGAGAGAAAACAAGAAAAAATATTTTAGTAAAAAATGGAATAGTAACTGGTTATTTAGTGGATAAAGTAAATACTAAGAAAATGAAACTTGAAGTTACTGGTTCTTCTAGACGTGAATCTTATTGTTTAGCACCTACCAGTAGAATGAATAATACTTATTTAGATAATGGTAATAAAACATTTGAAGAAATCATAGGATCTGTAGATTATGGTATATATGCTAAAACTATGGGTGGAGGTCAAGTAAATCCGATAACTGGAGATTTTAATTTTGCAGTAAATGAAGCTTATATGATTAGAAATGGTCATATCGAAGAAATGGTTATAGGAGCTTCTTTAATGGGAAATACTAAAGAAATATTAAATAATATTGAAATGATTAGTAATGATTTGGATTTTGATTTAGGATATTGTGGTAGTGTTTCTGGTAATGTTCCAGTTACTTGTGGGCAACCAACTATAAAAATTTCAGAGATATTAGTAGGAGGAAAAGATGAATAATTTAATTAACGAAGCTAAAAAACGTGGTATTGAATTAGAAGTTGTACAAAATAAAAATCTTTTTCGAGAAATAAATGTATTTAATACTGAAGTTAAAAATTATGAATTAAGTAATATTACTAATTATGAAATAAAAGTTATTTATAAAGGAAAATCTTTTGTAATAAAAACAGAAGATATTAATGATTTAAAAACTATTTTTAATGATATTGATTCAGTTGTTAATTTACTTGATAATTGTGATTCTGATGTATTAGCAAGTAAATCTATAGTAGAGAGTGATAGAAATACTTGTGATATTGATGCTATTAAAATTAAAAATGACTTAATTGAATTAACTAAGATTAATGATGATGTTATTACCAGTACTGAGATAATTGTTAATTATAACTTTCTAGAAGAACATATAATGAATACTAATTCTATAGAATTAAAAGATAGTAATAGTAATATAATGATATATGTTTCTTTGGTGGCAAATAAAGATGGTGTTGTTCTTTCTAGTGATGATTATTACTATACTAAGAATTATTCATTAGAAGAATTAAAAGAGTTTATCTCAAAAATAAAACAAGATGTTATTAGTAAATTTAATTATAAAAAGATTGAAAGTGGAAAATATAAGGTTTTATTTGATCATAATTGTATGAATGATATTTTAGCTACTTTTGTATCTTCTTTTAGTGCTAATGTTATTAATAAAGGATTATCTGTGTTAAATGATAAATTTAATAAAAAGATTTTTAGTGATAAAATAAGTATTATTGAGGATCCTAAAAATAATAATTATCCAGGAAAAAAATTATTTGATAAAGAAGGAACAGAAACTTCTTATAAAGTTATTATTGATAAAGGGATGTTTATTACTAAATTATATAATAATAAAGAAGCTATTAAAGATAGAACATCTTCAACTGGTAATGCTGATGGTGTTCATAATATGTATTTGGCAAGTGGTGATAAATCCTTTGAAAATTTAATGAATGTTATGGATACTGGTATTTTATTAACTGAGTTATCTGGATTACATTGTGGTGTAAATCAATTAACAGGAGATATGTCTTTAGAATGCAAAGGTTATTTAGTTAAAGATGGTGTAAAAAAAGATTATTTAAATGAAATAGTACTTTCTACTAATTTATTTGAAATGTTAAATAATGTTTTGTTTATAGGTAATGATTTAGTATTTAAAAGTACTAGTGTAGGTAGTCCTTCTGTTTTATGTGATAATATAATGATAGTGGGTGGTAAGAATGAATAAGAAAGATTATTATGAGGTTTTGGGAGTCTCTAAAACTGCTACAGATGAAGAAATTAAAAGAGCTTTTAGAAAATTGGCTAAACAATATCATCCTGATGTTAATAAGGATGAGGGTGCTAGTGAGAAGTTCAAAGAAATTGGCGAAGCCTATGCTGTTTTAAGTGATGAAAATAAGAGACGTCAGTATGATCAGTTTGGACATGCAGCTTTTGATGGTAATGCTGGAGCTGGAGGTTTTGGAGGATTTAATGGTGGATTCTCTGGATTTGGTTTTGATGATATTGACTTAAGTAGTATATTTGAACAGTTTATGGGTGGAGGCTTTAGTAGATCTAGAAATACTGGAGATAGGCCTGTTGATGGGGATGATCATTTAGTTCATATTGAACTTGATTTTCTAGAAGCCGTTTATGGTTGTAGTAAAGAATTTAAAATTAATAGCAAAGAAAAATGTAGCCATTGTAATGGACTTGGTGGTCATAATCCTGAAACTTGTAAAAAATGTAATGGTAGAGGCCGTGTTGTAAGAGAACAAAGAACTCTTCTAGGAATTATGCAAAGCGAATCCATATGTCCAGATTGTAATGGTAGTGGTAAAACATTTAAGGAATCTTGTACGTATTGTAATGGAAAAGGACTTATTAAGAAAAATAAAACCCTTACTATAAAAGTTCCAAGTGGTGTAGATGATGGAGATAAAATGCGTATGCCAAAAAAAGGTTCTGCTGGTATTAATGGTGGAGCTAATGGAGATGTTTATGTAGAATTTAAAGTAAAAAGTCATCCACTTTATAAAAGAGATGCTAGTGATATATACCTACAAGTACCTATAACTATTACAGAAGCTGTTTTAGGATGTAAAAAAGAAATACCTACCGTATGTGGTAATCAAGTGATTGAAATTCCAAGCGGTAGTCAAAATGGTGATAAGATTCGTTTAAAAGGAAAAGGTATTGATGATAAAAAACTTGGTAAAAAAGGTGATACTTTTGTAATTTTAAACGTAATTATTCCAACTAAATTAGATAGAGAACAAAAATCTTTATTTAAAGAATTGAGTAAAACAGATCTAGAAACAAATGATGTTTTTAAAAAATTTAAAAAATATTTATAGATTGCATTTGCAATCTTTTTTAGTGCTTGACAGGGGGGAGGGGGCTACCTGTATAATAATAATTAGTATAGGGTTCTTGGTCTACTTATAAAATTAGACAAAATATTCTATATTAATAATGTATATTAGAGTAGAGGAGTAAAAAATGAAAAACAAAAAACAAATAGTAATTGCAACTAGTGTATTAGTGTTAGTAACAATATTATTATTAGGTTTAACTTATGCTTATTATAAGACAAGAATAAATGGAAATACAAAAGATAAAAGCATAAGTGTGACAAGTAAGAAATTAGAAATAACTTACGCAGATGGAAATGGAGTAATAGAAGG
>CAKOLD010000035.1 GCA_934096015.1 uncultured Bacilli bacterium | reverse complement strand
GTTTTAAAGAAAGGAGATGTTGAAGTAAGTAGTGGAGTCTTACCAACAAATGAAACTTATATAATAAACACAGTTAGTATAGATTCTAAAACAACAGATTCTTATAGTTTAGTAATAACATATGCCAACTTAACAGATGTAGATCAAAGTATAGATATGGGAAAAGAATTAAGTTTGAGAGTAAATATAGATGAGGCAGTAGGAACTATATTTGAAAATGCCAGTGAAGGTACTTTATTAAAAGCAATTGGCAATGATAATTTAATTAGTAAACCTTTAACAATACCAGGTGTAGAACCAAGTAGTGAAAATGAGGCAGTACTTGCAGGTACAGAGGATAATTACGGAACAAGTTACTACTTTAGAGGAAATGTCAAAAATAACTTTGTAAATTTCTCAGGAATGTGCTTTAGAGTTGTTAGAGTACAAGGGGATGGAAGTATTAAAATAACTCTTGCAGATAGAGATCATGAATGTAACTCTAGTGACTATAATACATCTCTAGCAGATTCAGCATTCATATCAACAGATACATTTAGTTATAAAACAACTATATCAAACACTTCAGATGATTTAAAATATGAAACAAGTGATTTAAAAACTGTTTTAGAAACTTGGCTAAATGGTGGAAGTTATACAGCAGGAACTAAAACAGGAACATTTGAGAAAAAAATAGATGATACCAAGTTAGTTGAAACAGAATGGTGTAATGATATGTCTATATCAAGTAAAACTTATTATGATCAAGAACGTAATGAAATAGAAGATGCTTCAAAAGCTGTATACACAGATTATAATTATGGAGCTTTTGATAGAATAGTTAATACCCAAAGTCCAACATTAAAATGCAATATGAAAGGCCATGATAATAGTGAGGCCCTAAAAGTAAATGCTAAAATTGGCTTATTAACGGCAGATGAAATTGCTTTTGCAGGAGGAAGTTATGAAGAAAGTATTTGGACTTACTATTTAAAAGATAATGCGAACCAATTAAATTGGACTATGTCGCCATCTCGTTGGCTTAGTGACGGTGATACTCGTATTTGGTATGTAGGTACGGATGGCAAATTAGACCGAAGTTACGTCATTGTTGGCAATTCTCATTCAATTCGTCCAGCTGTAACCTTAAAATCTAATGTAACTATAACAAGTGGAGATGGAACACAAAAAAATCCTTATGTAGTAGCAAGTTAATATACATTAAAAATTAATGTAACAAAATTAAGTTTTTGTTACATTTTTTTTGACAAAATATTTAGGGAATTTAGTTTATATTTGATATGGTGATTGTTATGAAAAAAATAGTTCCTTATTTATTAGCAATTATTTTAGGTATAGTGTTTGGGTATTATTTATTTGGAGGAGAAATTCATTTATCAAATATTCTTAATAAGTCTGATTATAAAGGGTTTCAAATTGGAGTTTATACTGATTATGATAAAGCTTTAGCAATAAAAAATAAGTTTAATGGAAGTATATTGATTAAAGATGAAGAACTTTATAGAGTATATTATGCTATTTTACATAATAATAAAAATATAGAACTAATGGAAAGGTACTTAAATGATAATAATATTAGTTATTACTTAAAGGATTTAGAAATTAATGATATGGGTTTAATTAGTGAAATAAGTAGTTTGGAATCTTTAATGAGTAATGCTGATAATCCTTTATTTTTAGAATTAAATAAGAAAATATTAGATAGTTATGAGGTGTTAGTTAATGAATCTAAAGACGTTACCGGAGTGTGAAAGACCAAGAGAAAGGCTTATTGAATGTGGAGTTTCCTCTTTATCTAATGAGGAGTTATTATCTATTATATTTAGAACAGGAGTTAAAGATATGTCTGTTAAAGAACTTAGTAATAACGTACTTAGTAGTATTGATAGTATTAAGGATTTAGCTAATATAAGTATTGATGAACTTTCAAGAATAAAAGGTGTTGGTATGGTAAAAGCGGTTACTTTGCTTGCTAGTTTAGAATTAGGTAAAAGAGTTTATTCTAATACTCTAAAAAAAGGGATTAAATTAAACAATACTATGTTAGTTCATGATACTTTTAAATCGTTATTTAAATCTTTACTTCAAGAAAAGTTTGTAGCTATTTATCTAAATACGAAAAAAGAATTAATTGCTTATGATATTTTATTTGTTGGAACTATTGATAATACTTCTTTTCATCCTAGAGAGATTTTAAGGAATGCTATTAAAAGAAGCGCTAGTGCCATAATAGTTATGCATAATCATCCTTCTGGTAATGTAAATCCTAGTAAAAATGATATTTCATTAACGAGACAATTGTTAGAAGCTTCTAATATAGTTGGAATTCCTTTAATTGATCATTTAATTACTAATGGAGAAACTTATTATAGTTTTTTTGATAGAGGTGTGATTAATGAAAAAGTTTAATATATTTGTACTTTTATTAATTATTTTATTTAGAAGTAATATATTATTATTTTTTAATAATGTTTTTTGTTTATTTTTTGTTAAAAATGATTATAATGAAGCAGAGAAAATGGTTTTAAAAAGTAAGATAGATTATTTGGAAGATGAGTATAATTCTCTTAAGAGTTTTAATGATAATCTGGGTTTATATGCAAATTATAATTATTTAGTAACTAGAGTAGTTTATAAGGAAAATTATTTTTATAATTCTCGAGTTTATATAAGTGGAGGAAAAAATAAGAATTTTAAAAAAGGTATGGCTGTTTTAAATGAAAAAGGATTAGTGGGAGTAATAGATCAAGTTGAAAATAAAATGAGTAGAATTAAGTTACTTACTGATACTGATAATATTTCTGTAAGTATAAGAGATTCATATGGTAAATTAGTTTATAAAGATAATAAATTTAAAGTAGTTGATATTAGTATTTATGATGATATAAAATTAAATGACTTAGTTTATACTACAGGATTTGGTAATATTAAAGAAAAATTATATATTGGTAAAGTTAAAGAGGTAAATGATAATGATATTGAGAAAGAAATAATTATAGAAAGTGAAGTTTTATTTAATGAATTAAATTATTTATTAGTAGTAGGTGATTTATGATTTATTATTTAATAGATTTATTATTTAATAGTTTAAATTTATTTAAATCTTGTACTATTTTAATAAATATAGATAAATATTCTAAAGATGATTTTATTTATATTTTATTAGTTGATATATTTATTAATAAGATTCCTATTATTTTTATTACATTAGTATTAATTGTATTTATTAATAAATATTTGAGTAAAAATTTAGTATCTAGTTTTTTAGTAGAGAGTATTATTTTTATAATTGATTATTTAGTTTTTATAACTGTTATATTTATAATATTTAATTATAATTTTTCTATTAATAGTTTAGGAATTAGTTATGTTAGTAATTTTATTATTAATTACTTTTGTTTCTTAGTATTTAGAAATGAAAAAAATATATTTAAAAGGATTGACAAAAATGAGGAAAATCAGTAAAATATAATCATAATTTTGTTTAAAAAGACAGGTGAATATTATAAAGTATTTAAGAGAAGACTAGTTGGTGAGAATGTCTAATATGGTTAATATTTATAACACTTTTGGAAAAACAAACGTTAATTGCGTTAAGATTAGTTGAGAGTACCTTTCGTAAAATAGGGTGGCACCGCGGATAATCCGTCCCTATGTTAAGAAAGGTTTTTTTATTAGGAGGAATATTATGATAACAAAACAAAAAGGAACTTATGATTTAATAGGAATTGATGCTAAAAAGAGAAAGTATGTTAATGAAGTAATTGATGCTATATGCGAAAAGTATAATTATGATTATATTGAAACACCTATATTTGAGGCTAGTGAATTATTTCATAGAAGTGTTGGAGAATCTAGTGATATTGTTAGAAAAGAAACTTATGATTTTAAAGATAGAGGAGATCGTGATATTACTTTAAGACCCGAAGGAACTGCTAGTGTGGTTAGATCTTTTATTGAAAATAAAATGTATGGAAATATGAGTGATGCTGTAAAAGTTTATTATAATGGTCCAATGTTTAGATACGAAAGACCTCAAAGTGGAAGGAATAGACAGTTTTATCAATTTGGTGTTGAGTTTTTTGGAAGTGATGATGTTTTAAGTGATGTTGACGTTATTAGTTTAGCTTATAATACTTATAAATTACTTGGACTTGATGTAATTGTTAAAATTAATTCTTTGGGTGATAACGAATCAAGAAATACTTATAGAGATAAATTGATTGAATATTTTAAACCACAAATTGATAATTTATGTGAAGATTGTCAAGAAAGATTAAAAACTAATCCTTTACGAATTTTAGATTGTAAAGTTGATAAGGATAGTGAAATATTAAAAAATGCTCCAAAAACTATAGATTATTTAAATAGTGATAGTAAGAAAAGATTTGAGAGTTTACAAGAATATTTAGATTTGATGGAAATACCTTATGAGGTTGATACTAATTTAGTTAGAGGTCTTGATTATTATAATCATACTGTGTTTGAAATTACTCTAAAAGATAGTGATCTAGCTTTAGGTGGAGGCGGAAGATATAATTCTTTAGTAGAATTATTAGGTGGCCCTAGTGTTCCAGCAGTTGGTTTTGCAATGGGAATTGATAGAACTGTAGAAGAAATGGAAAGACAAGAAGTTAATTTTAAACTTAATAATAGTATAGATGTATACATGATGTATGTAAATGATGAAGAAAAAGAAACTGCAAGTTATTTGGTTCAGAATTTACGTATGAATGGTTTTATTGTAGAAACTGATTATTTAGGAAAATCTTTTAAATCTCAATTTAAGAGTGTTGATAGATTTAATAGTAAATATGTAATTATTTTAAATAGTGAAGATTTAAAAAATTATGAGGTTAAAGTTAAAGATAATAAGACTAAAGAAGAAAAATTAGTAAATATAAATGATTTAGTAGATTATTTAGATATGAATTTATAGGTGGATTATGACTAATTTAAATAATAATTATAAAAGATTTCAAAGTTATGAAAATGCTAATAATGTAAATAATAATATAAAAAAAGATTATGTTGAAATGAATTATAATTCTAATAATAAACTTTCTAAACCAACAGAAATTGGTAATAAAAAAGAACTTCCTAAACAAGATAATTCTTTTTTAAGAAGTTCTGTTAGATTAACGGTAAATAGTAATGGACAATTTGATAGGAGGGTAAAATGAGAACATTAATTAAAAATTTAGAAGAGAATAAAGAAGTTGTTATAAGTGGTTTTGCAGAAACTATTAGAAATACAAAATATATGGTATTTGTTATTTTAAAAGATACTACTGGTAAGATTCAAGTATCAATAGATAAAGAAAATAATAAAGATATAGTTACTGCTTTAGAAGGGGTAATAAGTGGTAGTGTATTATCATTTAAAGGTAAAATGGTTAAGAGTGAATATGTTAAACAAGGTGGTTGTGAATTTATTCCAGAGACTGTTGATATTTTATCAAGAAGTGAAGTAAATCCTTTAGGAGAAGATGCTAATATTGATACTAGAATGGATTACAGATGGTTAGATTTAAGAAGTGATAAAAATAATTTAATGATGAAAGTTCAAACAACATTTGTTAATGCTATGAGAAATTATTTATTGGAAAATGATTATACTGAAATACATACACCTAAATTAATTGGGACTGCTAGTGAAAGTGGTAGTGAAGTTTTTGAAGTTAAATATTTTGATAGAAAAGCTTATTTAGCACAAAGTCCTCAATTTTATAAACAAATGGCTATGGCTGCTGGATTAGAACGTATTTTTGAAATTGCACCTGCTTTTAGAGCTGAGAATTCTAATACAAATAGACATACTACAGAATTTACTTCTTTTGATGTAGAGTTTTCTTATATAGATAGTTATTTAGATGTTATGGATTTAGAAGAGGATATGTTAATTGCAGGTCTAAATGCAGTTAAAAATAGTTACGGAGATGCTATTAAGGATATTTTTGGGGTTGATGTGGTTGTTCCGACTAAACCTTTTCCAAGAATTAAATTACAAGATTTGTATAAAGAGTTAAATAAAAGATATGGATATGAAATACCAGAGTTTGATATAGGAGATATGAATGCAGAGGCAGAAAAATTAACTAGTAAATATGCTATGGAAGAGTTTGGACATGAATTTATTTTTGTTACTGATTTTTCTAAAACAAAACGTGCTTTTTACCATATGAGAAAAAATGATATTCCTCAGGGTTATGATTTAATTTGGAAGGGAACTGAAATAACTACTGGAGCTCAAAGAGAACATAGATATGAAGAAATTAAAGCTCAAGCAGAAGAAAAAGGTTTAGCTAAAGATGTAGAATTTTATTTAGAATTTTTTAAATATGGCTGTCCTCCACATGGTGGTTTTGCTATAGGAATTGATAGATTAACTATGCTACTTTTGAATTTACCTAGTTTAAAAGAAGAAATGTTTATATTTAGGGGACCAAATAGATTGGCTCCTTAGGAGGATTTTATGGATATAAAAGATATTTTAAAAAATAAGGAATTAGATAAAAAAATAACAGTAAGTGGTTGGGTCAGAAATCATCGTAAACAAGCTAAATTTGGTTTTATAGATTTAAATGATGGAACTTGTTTTGAATCTTTACAAGTAGTTTATGATGATTCTTTAGATGATTTTTTAGAAATTCAAAAAATTAAAATGGGATCGGCTATTACGGTTGTTGGTAAGTTAACTTTGTCTCCTGCTAGTGGACAAGAAGTAGAATTTTCTTTAGAGAGTTTCAAATTAGAAGGTGATGTTAGTGATGATTATCCTTTACAATCTAAAGGAAGACCAACAAGAGAATATTTAAGAGAAATAGCTTATTTAAGACCTAGAACCAATTTATTTAGAGCGGTTTTTAAAATAAGAAGTGTTGCAGCTTATGCTATTCATAAGTATTTTCAAGAGAATAATTATGTTTATTTTCATGCTCCTTTAATTACTGCAAGTGATTGTGAAGGGGCTGGAGAAATGTTCCAAGTTACTACTTTAGATCTTAATAAAAAAATAGATTATGCAAATGATTTTTTTGGTAAAAAAACAGCTTTAACTGTTAGTGGACAATTACAAGCAGAAACATTTGCACTTGCTTATAAAAAGACTTATACTTTTGGTCCAACATTTAGAGCAGAAAATTCTAATACCAAAACTCACGCAAGTGAATTTTGGATGATAGAACCTGAAATGGCTTTTTGTGATTTAAATGGTGATATGGAAGTAATGGAAGAAATGTTAAAATATGTTGTTAATTTTGTTTTAACAAATGCTAAACAAGAAATAGAGTTTTGTGATAAATTTGTAGAAAAGGGTTTAATTGATAAATTAAATAAATTAGTAAATTCTAAGTTTACTAGAATAACACATGAAGAAGCGATTAAACTTTTAAAAGAAGCAAATGTTAATTTTGAATTTGCTCCAGAATATGGTTGTGATATTGCTAAAGAGCATGAAAAGTATATTACAGAACATTTTGATGGTCCAGTATTTATTACTGATTGGCCTAAAGATATTAAAGCCTTTTATATGAAACAAAATAGTGATGGAAAAACTGTTGCTGCTGTAGATTTGGAAGTTCCTGGTGCTGGTGAATTAATGGGTGGAAGTCAGAGAGAAGAGGATTATGACAAATTAATTACAAGAATGAAGGAACTTAATATGGATACTGAATCGTTGGATTGGTATTTAAATTTAAGAAAGTATGGAGGATGTGTACATTCTGGATTTGGAATGGGATTTGAAAGACTATTAATATATTTAACTGGTGTAGAAAACATTCGTGATGTAATTCCTTATCCAAGAACTCCAGGTAATTGTGAATTTTAGAAAGGAGAATTTTAATGAACAAATATAGAACTCATTATATAAAAGATATTACTGATGATCTTGTTTCAAAACAAGTAGTAGTTTCTGGTTGGATTTTTAATATAAGAGATCATGGTGGCGTATTATTTTTAGATTTAAGAGATGAAACAGGGGTTTTACAAACTGTTTCTAATGATGATGAGTTATTTAAGGGATTAGCACGTGAAAGCGTTGTTAAATTGACAGGTACAATTAGAAAAAGAGACGAGGAAACTATTAATGAAAAATTAAAAACTGGAAATATAGAATTATTAGTTGATAGTTTAGAAATTTTGGGAGAATCTTTACATGAATTACCATTTGAAGTAGTTTCAAGTCGTTCAGTCCAAGAAGATGTTAGATTAAAATATCGTTATTTAGATATGAGAAATGAAAGAGTTAAAGAAAATTTAAAATTAAGAAGTGAAGTATTACATTTTTTAAGAAATAAAATGTATGATGAAGGTTTTACTGAAGTTCAAACTCCAATTTTAACTGTATCTAGTCCTGAAGGAGCAAGAGATTTTGTAGTCCCTTCAAGAAAATTTAAGGGTAAATTTTATGCATTACCACAAGCTCCGCAAATATATAAAGAATTATTAATGGTTGGAGGATTAGGAAAATATTTTCAAATTGCTCCATGTTTTAGAGATGAAGATTCTAGAAAAGATAGAACTTTAGAATTTTATCAATTAGATATAGAAATGAGTTTTACTACTGAAGATGAAGTGTTAAGTTTAGGTGAAAGTATATTTTATGATGTATTTACTAAATTTACGAAAAAGGAAGTAACTAAACCTCCTTTTAGAAGAATTTCGTATGAAGAAGCTATGAATAGTTATGGGACTGATAAACCTGATTTAAGAAATCCTTTACTTATTAAAGATGCAACTAAAGATTTAGAAAATACTACTTTTGGACCATTTAAAAAAAGTAATATTAAAGTAATAGTAGTACCTAATATTGGTGATAGATCTAATTCTTGGTTTAATGAAATAGTAGATTATGCTTCTAGTATTGGTATGCCAGGAATTGGTTATATTACTTTAATGGCTGATGGTTCTTTAAAAGGACCTATTGATAAATTTTTAAGTCAAGAAGAACGTAATAATTTAATTAATAATTTTGATATGAAAGAGAATTCTGTAATGTTTTTTATTGCTAATAGAAATAAAAAAGTTGCTGCTAAGTTTGCAGGTTTAATTAGAGATTTCTTAGGTAAAAAATTAGATTTAATAGATCCTAATAAATTGGAATTGTGTATAATAAACGATTTTCCTATGTTTGAATATGATGATAAATTAAAAAAATATGATTTTTGTCATAATCCATTTAGTATGCCTCATGGAGGAATTAAAGATTATGAAGAAAAAAATTATGAAGATATTAAAGCATTTCAATATGATTTTGTTTGTAATGGTAATGAAATGGCAAGTGGAGCGATTAGAAATCATGATTTAAACTCTTTACTTAAAGGTTTTTCTGTAGTTGGATATTCTAAAGAAGAAGTTGAAGAACGTTTTAAATCTATTTTTACTGCTTTTAAATATGGTTGTCCTCCACATGGTGGTATGG
>CAKOLD010000034.1 GCA_934096015.1 uncultured Bacilli bacterium | reverse complement strand
TCAATTACCTATTATACAAATTTACACCAAACATTTGCTCTCTTTCATAAATCAGTAATTTACTCCTCTTGTTCTTAGCAGTTGCAAATAATATATCAAATTTTCTCTATTTATTCAAGAAAATTAAAATAAATTATTAAAAAAGATAAGATTATTTTAGAATTCTTATCTTTAAACTTTTTGTTTTTTAACTCGGATTTTCTTCTCCAGATTCCATTTTAACTAATACTTCTCTTGGTTTAGAACCATTAGATGGTCCAATTATTCCCCTTTCTTCTAATAGATCAATAATTCTTGCAGCTCTGTTATATCCTAAACGGAATCTTCTTTGAATTAACGAAGCACTTATCTTTCCAGTTTGAATTGCAAAATCTACTATTTCATTATAAAGAGGATCATCATACTCTTCTTTTTCCATTCCCTCAGCAGCCATATGCGTTGGCTCTGCCTCTGTTATAGAATGATCATAAGATGCAACTTGTTCTTTTGATACATAATCTATTACTCTTTCAATCTCTTCATCACTAATAAAATTACCTTGAATTCTTATTGGATTATTTTCACCCATTGGCAAATAAAGCATATCACCTTTTCCTAATAATTTTTCAGCACCAGTTGCATCTAGAATCGTTCTAGAATCTATACCACTAGCAACTGCAAATGCTATACGTGAAGGAATATTAGCTTTTACAACTCCAGTAATAACATCAGTAGAAGGTCTTTGAGTTGCTACAATCAAATGTATTCCAGCTGCTCTTGCCATTTGAGTAATACGCATTATAGAATCTTCAACTTCTTTTGCTGCAACTAGCATTAAGTCTGCTAACTCATCTATAATAACAACTATATAAGGTAATGGTTTTTCGATTTCAGTTCCAGCTTCTTTATTCTGTTTTTCTACCCAAGAATTGTAACCCGCAATATTTTTAACCCCTTTTTCGCTAAATTTATCATAACGTTTTTCCATTTCAGCAACAATCTTTTGTAATGCAATATTAGCCTTTTTAGGATCAGTTACAACTGGACACAATAAATGTGGAACTCCATTATAATTAGATAATTCAACTTTTTTAGGATCCACCAAAACAAGTTTTACTTCATCCGGTCGCCTTTTTAAAAGAATACTAGCAATAAAACTGTTAATACATACAGATTTACCACTACCTGTTGATCCTGCAACTAATAAATGGGGCATTTTAGCTAAATCAGCGCAACAATTTTTACCCATTATATCTTTTCCTAAAGAAACCAATATTTTAGCATCTGCCATATTAGTTGGAACATTCTCTAACACTTCTCTTATAGGAACTGAGTTCACCTGCTTGTTAGGGATTTCTATACCAACAGTACTTTTTCCAGGAATCGGTGCTTGAATACGAATATCTCTGGCTGCTAAAGCTAAAGCAATTTCTTTATTAATACTTGTTATTCTACTAACCTTAGTTCCAGCCTTTATTTCTACTTCAAATTGAGTTACAGCTGGTCCCTCATGAATTTCTACTACTTTTCCCACAATTTGAAAATCTTTTAAAACTCTCTCTAAATTTTGCTTATTATTTGTTAAAAATTCAGTAGAATTAATTTTACCTTTTTTCTTAACTGGATTTAAAAGATTTAAACTTGGTAATCTATAATTTGATTTTACATTACTAACGATAGGTGTTTGTTCTCTAATTTCTTTTGGCTCTTCTTCATTAGCATGATAATTCTTTAAATCTTCTACACTAGTAATAACTACCTTATCCAACTCTGATTTTTGTTTTACTTCTACAGTTTCTTCATCATCTGGTTCTAACTCATCATCATCGTCATCGTCATCATCTTTATGAGATTCTCTTAAAACTTTAATCTTCTTAAATACATTACCAATTTTATCTAATAAATCACCAAATGAAATATCCAATAATAAAATTATACCAAATAGACATATTACTCCTAAAACAATATAAGTCCCTTTCACATCAAATAATGCTGTTATTGAAAAACTCGTTAAAGCTCCAATTATACCTCCACCCATATTGCTTAAATTTGTAAAACTAGAATCATTAATAGTAGTCATAAAATTATCTATAGTGAGTTGCATAGTTTCCGTAAATTTTAATCCCTTTTCTAAATAATTCATATGAGATAAACAAAGCCAAGAAATAAATAATAAATAAAATCCTACTAATCTACTAGTAAAAAACTTAGGATTCTCTCTTTTTATTATCATATATAAACCAATAATAAATGTTAAAACTATTACTATTGCCCAACTTGTACCAGCTAAAAAAATGGCAAATTCTTTTATTAATTTACCAACTGGTCCAAATACTCCTATTCCAATAATGCTAATTAATATTAGTATTAGACCAGTCAATTCTGCGCTAAATTTTTTCTTTCCTGTATTTGAACTTTTTGATTTTTTCTTCTTTGCCACTACTATTCACCCTAATTTTATTATATATCAAAGAATTTTTTTAGTAAAGAAAAAAGCTTAATCTTTTTTAAGCTTTCTATTAACTGTTTTCACTAGTTCTAACTCATCATTTAATATTTCTTCAAGTGGTTTTTCAGGTTCTTGAAGTCTTCTTTCTACTAAATCAAAAGCTATTTCATTTAAATAAGGAAATTCTCTAAGTGACCCTTTTAATCCTTCTTCAGTTAGCATTGATAGTTCTGAATAATATGGAGCAATAATTTTCTTAGTACCCTTTAATAAATCTGCATAACAAGCTGGACTATGAGAAACTAAGAAAGACTTTTCTAGCTCTTGTTCAGTTTCTTCTAAAGCTTTATTAAATATTAAATAATAATTTACAAAATTTTGACAATACATATCACTTACACCATAAGAATAATTTAATACTATTCTACTATTAACATACTCTTCTTGTTCATGCCAAGAAATACATTCTGTAATAAATGGAATAATCATTTCTGATGGAAAAGTTGAATTATTTTTTATTATATTTATATAATCACTTTTTTCTTGTTCTATTTCTTTTATAATTTCTTTATAATTTTTCATAATATCTTTAAAATATTTTCTTTGCTTTAAATTTAAAGAATGATCTTTTTTAAATCTAAAACACTCTATTTCTTTTGTGTATTGTTTTTCCCTTTCATCACAATATTCTATTTCCTCTAAAATATCATGTAAATTCATATTTTCTTTCATACATTCTCTCTTTCTTCTATAAAATTTATTACTTGATTAACAGTGTTTTGAAAATTTTCAAAATCAACATTAAACCAATTAATATTCATCTGATTTCTAAACCAAGTATATTGTCTCTTGGCATATTTCCTACTATTTTTCTTAATTAACATAATAGCGTCTTCTAAACTTATTTTATGATCAAAATAATCATATAATTCTTTATATCCAATTCCTGTTAACAAAGCCTTAGAACGAACATTTCGTTCATAAAAATACTTTACTTCTGCAATTAAACCTGATTCTAACATTTTATCAACTCTATTATTAATTATTTCATATAATTTTTCTCTATCAGTTGTGAGTCCTACAAATATTGCATCATATAATAATTCATCTTTATTATTAGTTTCATCTCTTTTTAAAAATCTTTCTAAACGTTTTCTATTATTTATATGAATATTATGATTAGGATCTTTTTGATTACACATTTGAAATAATTCTTCATTAGAATATTTACTTAAATCAATATCAATTTCTTCTTGAAATCTATAGTCATAAAGTGCTGCTTTTATATATAAACCAGTTCCCCCAACTAAAATAATATTTTGATCTTTATATTTTTTTAATAAATTTCTAACATCCTTTTGATAATCATAAACAGTATACATGTCTGTAACTTCTTTTATATCAAATAATTCATGAACGATATTTTCTTTTTCTGTTTCTTTAATTTTAGCAGTACCTATATCTAAACCTTTATAAACTTGCATTGAATCAGCATTTATAATCACCGCTTGATATTTTTTAGCGAGTTCAATACTTAGTTTTGTTTTTCCAACACCAGTTGGACCAGTAATTACTAAAATCACTTAATCACCCCTCTGTTTAGGACAAAAAAAGGCACATATAATCTATGCCCTTTCCTTCTTTAAGTAGATAATAACATATTTTTTTCAATTATTCAATAATTGCTTTTATTCTTCTAACTCCTGCACTACTCGCTTCTTCTTTTTTTATTTTAAACTTACCAATTTCTTTTGTATTTTTAACATGTGGCCCTCCACACAACTCATGAGACACATCACCAATTGAGTATACTGTAACAATATCTGGATATTTTTCTATAAACATACATTCAGCTCCACTTTTAATAGCATCTTCTTTTGACATTTCCTTAACCGTTACCGGCAGTCCTTCACTAATCCATTTATTTACTAAATCTTCTGTTTTTTTCTTCTCTTCATCAGTCAATTTATGATCACAAGAAAAATCAAAACGCATTCTTTCACTAGTTATATTAGAACCCTTCTGATGAACAAAAGAACCAACTACTTGTTTTAAAGCAGCATTAAGTAAATGAGTTGCTGTATGATATTTAATTTCAATCTCACCAGTTGATGCTAAACCACCCTTAAATTTTTCCTTTGAACCAGCACGAGATAATTCCTGATGAGCTTTAAATTTTTCTTTAAAACCTTCAGTATCCACAACAATATTTTTTTCACTTGCTAACTCACAAGTAAGTTCTATTGGAAAACCATATGTATCATATAACTTAAATGCTTTATCTTTATCCAAATTATTATCAGTTAAATTAGCAGTCATTTTTTCAAATTCTTTTAAACCTTTTTCTAAAGTTCTATTAAATTTATTTTTCTCATTAGATAAAACATCCAAAATTACTGTCTCATTTGTAACAAGTTCATTATAATATTTCTTATATTGATTAATTATTACTTTTGCTAATTCTTTTTCCCAATCAGAATTAATGTCTATGCCTAAACCTTTCGCATGTCTAATTGCACGTCTTATAAGTCTTCTCAAAATATAACCTTGATCGGTATTGCTAGGTTTTATTCCAGCAGGATCTCCTGCTATAAAAACACTAGTTCTAATATGATCAGCAATTATTCTCATGCTTTTTTCATTACCTTGATATGTTTTCTTAGAAATATTTTCTATAACTTTTATAATGTCCTTCCAAACACTTGAAGCGTAATTATCTTTAACACCTTCTAACACAGCAACTACTCTTTCATACCCCATCCCTGTATCTACATTCTTATGAGGAAGTTCTGTTACAGTACCATCTTCAGCTTTATTGTATTGCATAAATACATCATTCCAGATTTCCACCCATCTTTCATCTTCAGGATCGAATATTTCTGGAATTTCATCATCGCTTCTAAAATAATACATTTCACTATCTGGACCACATGGACCAGTTTCTCCGGCAATCCAAAAATTATCTTCTTCAGTTAAAGCAATATGATTTTCGCTAATTCCTAAAGATTTCCAAATATTATAAGCCTCTTCATCTTTAGCAATTAAATCATTTCCCTTAAATACTGTTACCCCGATTCTTTCAACCGGAATATTTAAAACTTCAGTTAAAAATTCAAAACTCCAAGACAAAGCTTCCTTCTTAAAATAATCACCAAGTGACCAATTACCTAACATTTCAAAAAAAGTATGATGATAAGAATCCCCAATTTCTTCTAAATCATTAGTTCTAATACACTTTTGATAATCTACAAGCCTTGTCCCATAAGGATGTTTTTGTCCAAGTAAATAAGGAATCAAAGGTTGCATGCCTGCAGTATTAAATAATACTGAAGGATCATTTTCCGGAACAACTGGAGCACTTGGAATTTGAACATGTCCCTTTTTCTTAAAAAAATCAATATATAAATCCTTTAAATTCATTTTATCTCTCCTCTATCTCATCAAGTAATTTAAAAGTCTTAACCTTTAAATCCTCTAAGTTTCCATCATTTATTATTTCATAATCATAATCTTTAAAATCATTTAAACTTGTTTCAGTTTCATGAAGTTTAATACCATTTGTTAAAGAACTTTCATAATTTGGTCTTTTTACCATAATCGTTATTACGTTTTTAAACCTTTCCTTAGGTAATGTCATTTCATAAGGAAATCTAGCATCAGAAATAATAATAATATCAAAATAATAAGAAAATATTTCTATATCTTGTAAAGTTCTTTCAATATAGTAATGTTCATTAATATTTTTTCTTGCTAAATCAGCAAGTTCAATTAATAATTCACGAGGTTTTGTGGCGTCTTCACCACTCCATCCTGTTATTCTTTTAGCATAATCACGCATATAATAATTATTTGGCAAATATAAACATTTCTTATTTTCATAATAATCTTGAATATATTCACATATAGTATCCTTACCTTGTCTTGCTTTTCCCCCTAAAATAAAAATCTTTTTCAAACGTTTTTTCATAAAACCACCAAAAAAATTATACCATTAATACTTAAAAAACTAAATATTTATTTTACTACTAATAAAATTATTCATTTACATTTATTTACAATCATTTTATTGGTTTTTACAGTTTGGTATTGTAAAGTTTTTTCTTTATAGATATACTTTTATTATAGAAAAGTAAAGAGGGATTATTATGAAAAAGAAAGTTAAAATTATTTTAGTTATGATTATGTTATCATTCACAATGTGCATCATGAGTAATACCTATTCTAGGTATGTAGCCGACACTACAGGAGAAATCGAAGCTTTATTCTCTAAATGGCAAATATTAGTTAATGATAATGACATTCTAAACAACACTGAAACTTCATTTAAACTAGTTCCAATTATCAATGACAACAAAAATGTAAAGGCAAACACTATTGCTCCGTCAAGTACCGGATATTTTGACATTGAAGTTGACCCAAGTTTAGTAGATGTTTCCTTCGATTATGATATAACTTTTAGTATTGATAATACAGAATTTACTGATTTAATGATTTCTAAATATGCTATATTAGATAATAATTATGTTGAAGGAGACGTAATAAATTATAATAGTATAAATGAAAATAAAATAAATGGAACTTTACTTTATGACAATAATACAGAGAATTTTAAATTTAACAAATTCACTGTCAGAGTATTCTTTGAATGGTACGAAGGTGAAACTGAAAAAATGAATGACGAAAATGATACAAACCTTCAAAGTAAATTTAATTCCTTCAATATAAATGCTAATATTCACTTTAGTCAAAAATTAAACTAATCAATAATGATTAGTTTTTTATAAAAAAAAATTACAACATAAACAAAATATTGCAATATTCTAATTAAGAAATTTGATCATATTACCGGACTCTTTTTAAATAGTGAAAAAATTATTTTTAATGCTATTAATAAAGTAATCGAATTAGTCTCTCCTATTAATACTAAAATAATTAATTTAAAAATAATGAAACATATTAATGACAAAGGTCACTATTTTTGTATTAATTCTAACATTAAAGTATTCATATATGATAAAAATCATAAACCAATAAGATATCTAGGACTAACAATATTTAGACGATGTTATAATTCATACATAAATTACAAAATAAAAACAAATATGCAATTGTATTTATAAAACACATATAAATTATTATTAGATAGTTTTGTTAAATAATAAAATTTAACACTTTTTGTCATACAAAAAAATGCAATAAACTTTAAAAATTAAAACTTTAATAATTTTCGCATTTATATCTTGAAAAATTATATACTAACGGACAAGTTTTATCACTTGCGTTCCCAGGTTATACCTAGCCAAAATCAAAAGTGTCCGTCAATCAGTTTATTATATATGGATTTTTTTGCGTTCCATCTCCACTAGTTATTTCTACATTAGATTTTAGAACAACTGCCGGACGAACCGAACGAGAACTGGAGACGCTGACGCCGCCAAGTCTGCCATACCCGACCACGAACCAAACGCGAGCATTACCAACACGGTCCCAGCGAGTCGGCGACATAGTCCAATATATTGTGTTAGCATTATCTTTTAAATAGTAAGTCCAATTACTTCCTTCATTACTTCCTCCAGCAAAGGCAATCTCATCTGCTGTTAAAGTTCCTATTTTTAATTTTACTTTTAATGATTTTGTATTATCTAGTCCTATCATATTACATTTTAATGTTGCTGTTTTTGTTGTAACTAATCTACCATATGCTCCATAATTATAATTTGTATATACTGCCTTTGAAGCATCTTCTATTTCATTATAGACTTCATCATAATATATTTTCCTTGATACTGACATATCATTACACCATTCTGTTTCTACTAATTTTGTATCATCTATTTTCTTTTCAAATGTACCTGTCTTACTTCCTGCAGTATACTCTCTTCCATTTAACCATGCTTCTAATACTATTTTAATATCACTTGTTTCATATTTTAAATCATCTGTAGTGTTTGATACAGTTTCTTTATAAGTAAATGTATCTGTTGATAAAAATGCAGAATTCGTTAAAGAAATACTATAGTTACTAGAATTACATTCATGATCTCTATCTGCAAGGGCTATTTTAATACTTCCATCTCCCTGGACTCTTACCACTCTCCAACACATTCCTGAGAAGTTTACGAAGTTATTATTAACAACACCTCTATAGTAATAACTTGTTCCATAATCATCTTCTGTACTTGCAAGTATCGCTTCTGTTCCTGTTACCACTTTTTTTATTGCAACATATTTTAAAGTATCAGTCGTTTCCGTACTTGCACTTGTTACTTTATAAATATTATTTATGTTAGTGCTATTAGCGATTGTACTACTTGAACTTCCGCTATAACTTACAACATATTTACCAACTAAGTTACTATAAATATCACTATATTTACCTAAAACTGGATTTATTAAAGTTACTGTTCCTGTACTTTGATTCAATTCATAACTATCAGCATACGTATAGTACATTGCAGATTGATTAGCCGTAGTTAAATTAATTGAACTTTCTGTACCATCAAAATTTGCTGTAATTGTTCTTTTAGAAGGTTCTGCACCAGGAACTGTTAAAGGTGCTGTAACCGTATTATCATTTTTTATTGCATGCAATAAAGTTCCCTCACCAGCATTATTCCATGTTACTTTAACTTCATCTATATTCACTCTTAAATTTAGTACTTTACCCATATCAATTGATTGATCTACATCTGTTAAGTTAGCATAAGCTATAGTCAAACTGTATGAATCAGTTGTTTTAGAATCTATACTTGTTGATGGAACTAATATTTGATAACTTCCACTTGCTATAGTCCCACTACTAATCTCCGTATCTCCTTTTTTTAGTACATATGTCCAATCCTCTGTTCTTGAGAATGTATTTACTATGTTATCTAGTTTTACACTATAACTTACTGACTCATCCCCAGTATTTTCTACACTAAATGTTTTTGTTTCAGTATATCCCGGCTCTATTTTTTCTGTTGGAGATATTACTCCATTTCCATCTGCGTATGTTATTTCTAATTTCTTACTTGTTACACTTAT
>CAKOLD010000033.1 GCA_934096015.1 uncultured Bacilli bacterium | reverse complement strand
AGAACTAAAACACGGAACAACGTTACATATTTGTTGTACCAGTTTTAATACCATTTAGAATGACATAGAACTAAAACAAATGAAAGCGTAAGCACTGAAGAAGATAAGTTTTAATACCATTTAGAATGACATAGAACTAAAACAGTCCATTGTTTTCTCTAATGTTGTTTACTGTTTTAATACCATTTAGAATGACATAGAACTAAAACTCTGGGTTAATGTCTTTATCATGCAATGGACGTTTTAATACCATTTAGAATGACATAGAACTAAAACGTTAGATTATCACTTATTAAATTTATAATTGTTTTAATACCATTTAGAATGACATAGAACTAAAACAACTGATTTATTCCCCAAACAATTTGATTAGTTTTAATACCATTTAGAATGACATAGAACTAAAACAATCAACGATATGTTCAATATCTTCCTCTCGTTTTAATACCATTTAGAATGACATAGAACTAAAACCTCAAATTCAATTCTACATCAATAAATGCATTAATAGAGATTTGCATCTCCAAATGGCAATTCTATGTCAAATTTATATTTTTATTGTAGCATAAATTCATCTAAATTGCTATCAATTATTAATTTATTTTCATAGTTAAGTGTAGCACCATAACATTGAGAATCTACTAAAATTATTTTCACTTTATTATATATCGCATATTTATATAATTCTATTAATTCTTGATTGTTTAAATATTGTTTTAAATTAACGAATATCAGTAAATTATTTGTTTGTAATACCATCTCGAGCTCAATAAGTAACATTAAATTATCTAATAAGTTATTCTTTGAATTTACAGTTAATTTTAAATTTTTAATTATATTTTCAGGCGTAATTTCTTCTAATATTTGTAATGGTAGATCACTTTTATTTAATATTTTTAAGAAAGTTTCAACTAATTTATTGTATGATTTTAATAAATTAGTTTTATCAGTTTCATCTAATTCATTAATTATGTATTTATTTATATCATTTGTATATTTTTTTGAATCAAATTCAAAATTAAAAAAATCTATAAATATTCTAGCTTTATTACTTAGATTCAGTTCTTTATCATTAACATCATATGCTGTTATTTCTTCTGTTGTTTCTGAATTCATAAGTGAATTTAAACTTGATACTATTCTGTAAAAATAGTTTTTATTTTCAATTTCTATGCATAATACTTTATCATCTTTTAATATTAACATATTTTCTAAATAATCAACTTTTATTTTCATAATACTACCAACCTATCTTCACTATCAATTATCTTAGTATTTTTATCACCTATTATATATTCGATTTGTGAATATTGTTTTTCTGTTATAGTTAATACTTGTATTAAACCTTTTCCAGGCGATTTCTTTCTTAACTTCTGTAATACTAATTCTGATTGTTGTGAATTTAATACTATTTTTGAATATACAGACTCTTGCATCATTATAAAACCTTCATTTAATAGAAATTTTCTAAATTTTAAATAATTTCTTCTATCCTTCGCATATATATTTGGTAAATCAAAAAATACAATTGTTCTCATATATCTATCCCTCATATATACTAAATTCCTTATATTTATCTGGTTCATCTAATGCTTCTAAAGTGTTTTTTACATATAATTTTATAATATCTTTTAATGTATATTTTTTGTTTTCATATGTATATCTACTATTAAAAATATTTACTATATCTAATTTAAATTCAGTATTTAATTCTTTTTCCTGATTATAATAAACAAAATTATCGATTACTATTCTAAATGGTTCCATCAAATCGCAAGATAAATTAAATTCATTAAATTCATTTTTATGGTGTATTCCCATTTGAGTTAAATATCCATTTGATATAACTTCTTTATTAATAGTTGACAGCAATATGGCATATCCATAATTTAATGCAGCATTAATATTGTCAGATTCATTTCTTACAAAATCTTTACCAAATAGTTCATTAAAATATACTTTAGCTGCATGTCCCTCTCTATTTGTTTTATCTGCTGATAATACATCTTCTATATAAGTTAATAATAGTTCATATTTATTTGAATTTATTTTTTTCATCATTAATGCTTGATTTATAATTTTATTCTTTATAATATTTTGCCACATTTTATCTTTATTTTCTTTTAACCAATTAATTTGTTTCTGTATTTTTTTACTTGTATTATGCGAAGAATAATATGATGACAATTCACCAAAGGGGTTATGTTTTTCATCACAAAATATGATATTAATTTTACTATCTGATAATTCTTTCAAAAGATATGTTGAAATAGACACCGCTATAGAATCAACTATAATGGTATCTATTTCTGATAGATGAACATATTTTTCATCATTATCTTGTTTTACAACTAAAAATCTATTTTTATAACTTAATTTAGATTGATTTGAAATAACAACTGTTCTAAAACTCATAATATTTTTCCTTAATTCCAGTGCTCGATCTACTTATTATTGTTCCATTTGTTATATTAATTCCTGATAATCTTCCTATTCTATCTCCAAGTCCATAATCTTTTAAATTAGCATTTTCACTATTGCAATGATATAGTTTTAATAATTCAATTATTACTTTTTCTATTTCTTCTATATTTAAATTATCTGCAATTAATTTATCTTCTATTTTTGTTATACTGTTTTCAAATAAGGAGTATTTATTTTTATTATGATATAATTCATTTAAAATTTCTTTTAGATTTTCATAATAAACTAAATCTGAATAATTTTTCAAATTCTTTTTATCATTTAATAATCTATTAAATGCATATTTCCATTTTAACATTTGTTCTTTTTTAAATTTTAATTGTAATGCATTTGATACTTCACAAACTTTCTTTTGAACACTATATCCCTTTATATATACAGGCTGATTCTTAAATATCATTAAAGATTCAAATGGAATTATTTCTTTTATTATTTCAATGCTATTTTTTTCAAGATGAGTGTTAAGAAATTTTTTTAATGATTCTTGATTTGCCATACATTCTCTTGATATGTTAATTGGAATACCAACCATTTTTTCCTTGTTTCCTATTTTTGCAAGTGTTAAATATGATGTTTCCATATTAAGATAACCACCATATTTTTCAACTGACATATTCTTTTTTATTTTAATTTTGCCAATACCTTTTTTCCATATAGTTTCTTTAAATAGTTTTCCAGTTCGTATTTCTGTCATTCTGCTTACTAAAATATCATTTCTATATAGTGTATCTTCGATTCGCTTATTGAACTCTTCAGCATTAAATGTAACTTCACCTGTTTCTTTATTCATGTATTTTTTTGATAATTCAAATATTAAATCATGTGCCTGTTCATCTAAACTGTTTATTACATATCCATATTTAATTTTATCTTTATTTTCACTATTAATTAGCATATAATTTAATTCTTTTACTACTTCAAAATTAACATCTTTGTTTAAATACTTTTCCTTATATTCTCCTAAAACGGCAGCTAAATATGCATCATGAGCGTGATGATAATCATTGATTTCTCTAAATTTAAATAAATCATATCTATCTCTATAATCATGTGATAATTTTGCTTTTAAATATATTACTTTCGTATTTTTATAATAAGTGTTCAATATATTTGCAACATGCTTTGTTATTTGTCTTGTTTCAACTAGCTGTCTATTAATAAATCCTTCTATATCTTCTTCACTATATTCTTTTCTAATTAAATTATGATATTTTTTAGCAGACATTAATCCTATTTTTCTTAAATGTTTCCACCATTCTTGATTATATTTATTTCTATATTCTTGTGGTAATACATATGAAGCTGCTTTATTTTGATTACATTCTCTATAAACAAGTGCCTTATTATCAATAGAATCATCTTTTATAAGCGTTCTTGGGATTATATGATCAATTTCATATGAATCTAAATCTTCAATATTTAATGGTTTACCAGAATATAAGCATTTTCCTTCTTGAATAAAATATAAGAACATTTTTTGTGAATTAATTTCTTCTTGATTTAATTCTTTTTGTAATTTATTATAATTTTCTATTTCATCTTTTGACTTTTTATAAAGATTCTCTATATATTTTTTCTTATTGTCTTTTCTTTCTTTTTTATCTTCATTCCTAGCCATTTCTATTGCTATACTTTCAGGTTCATACCCTATATAATTAACAATTTCATCAACTATCTTTAATGCTTGATATATTCCTCTTTTATTAGCAGGTGAAGTAGCAAGTGGTTCGACAACTTTATAACTTAATTTTTCAATATCATTATTAGTATTATTAATCTCATTAATCATTTGTTGAAAGTTATATTCATCATTATTGATTATCTGCATAAAATTTTCTTTTGTTTCATACATTAAATCTAATATTGATTTTTTAGTATTTGATTTTTTATCAACATAATATTTTGTATTTAGTAATTTAGAAGATAAACTACCCCAGCCTTTATACTTTTTACTTAATAATGATTTTATTTTTAAATCATTTAATTCAGGATAATTTTTTCTTACTTTTTGCTCTAGTATATCTTTATCATCAAATATTGTAATCCATTCTATTATATTTTCTGCATCATTTATAGTGTAAGAAGTATCTTTAAATATTCCATTTTCTCCAAAGAAATCAACATATGATTGCATATTATTAGCAAATGCACCATCAGCAGAATATCCTGTTATATTAAGTTCGGTTCCATGCATTGGAAATTCATTATTACTTAATAAATAATCTTTAAATTTTTTTTCAGTTATTGTACCATTTGTCTTTTTGAATACTTCTTCTATTATTTTATGTTGTAAATTTATTTCTAATAATTCACCATTTATTCTTATTTGTTTTAATTCATTTAATACTTTGAAATTATTATAACTAATAGAATTATTAGGAAGTGCTGGTTCATTTAATAAATAAGTACAATTTGAAATCATTCTTTTGATAAATTTTTCAGCTGTTAATTCTTTATTTATTACTTCATCAAAATTGTATGGTGTTATTTTTACATTTTGAATATTTCTTTCCATCCATGCAAATTTACTTTGATTACTGTTTACAAGTGGTCCAACAAAATATGGTATTCTAAATTCTAATAGTTTAGCAACTTTATATGTTCCATCATTTGTTTTATTAAGTAAAAATGGATAATATTTACCTTGATTTTCTATTATTTTTAATAATTCATCTTTGTTTAATTGATATGGATATTTTCCATTTTCAGTAGATGTTATTCTAGGCATAAAGTTTCCATTTGCTATCTTTGGTGCTATTTTAGAGACATATTCATTTGATAAATTGTAATCTGCTATGTTTACTTTTGATATTGCATTATTAACCTCTTTTATAAATTCATCATATGTTATATTATTTGTTATGTATTTTTCATATATACAATCATTTTTAAAAAATTTCTTATATAATTCTTTATCGTTTTTTAGTATTTTCTTTAAAAATTTTAAATCTTCTTTATGCTCATTATATTTTTTAACCATTAATGATGATATATTTGTTTCGTTAGAACCTTTAAATAATTTCTTTAAAAATAATGTATCATACAATTCTTTCATTATTTCTAAAATTTCTATTTTATCTAAAGTGATTGATTCTATTTCATCATATTTATCCTCAAATTCTGTACCATCAAAACTTATTTCTAGTTTACTATCACTATCTTCTAAAGAAAGTAATGTTGTAATCTTAAACTTATTTCCTATCATCATTTTGATAAATTCATTTACGATTTTGTTTTCAAAAAGTCCTGATTCGGTTAGTACATTTTTTATTTCTTCTCTTGCATCTTTTTTAGATTGCTGCATTAATGCTTCACTTAATTTTTTGATATCCAATAAACTACTATAATCATCATATTCTGTATTGATATAGCTAAAATAAGTATCAAATGTTTCTTTTATTTTTTCTTCTATATTTAGATTATTTACATTAAATCCTTTAGAATTATATAAAAAGTTGCCTCTATACTTTATTATATGGTGTATTGCTAGATACACTAATCTTATATCTTCTTTTTCTGTATTATTAATTAATTTTTCTCTTAAATGATAAATAGTAGGACATTCTTTTAAATACTTTTTTAGTTTTTCTTTTTCTGAATCAGTAATTTTAATTGTTTTATTAATTGTGTCACTAGTAACATATTTTGATTCTTGGAGTTTTATGTAAAAGTTAGAATCTACTTTATTTATTTCTTCTTTAAATTCTTCTTGTAATAAAGATATTCTCTGTCTTCTTCTATCATATCTACGTCTTGTACTTCTAAAATTTCTTCTTCCTTCTGCTTTACTTGCTTCTTCAAAAAGTCTTATTCCCCAAAGTGGTTTATTACCTTTTCTTAATATTTTTTGATTTTCAGTTTCTACTACTGCCCAACCAACTGAAGTTGTTCCAATATCCAATCCAATATTGTATTTTTTAAATTTTTCCATTGACTTACCTCCATATATTTGATATCATGTAATTGTTCTAATACCATTTAGAATGACATAGAGAGTTAAAATAAAGGTTTTACCCTAAATGCTCACGTATGTGTTCGGCTGCTTAGGCTAGCCGTTTTTTATTGTATTTAATTGTATAGCCTAACTACATATTCAATAATACTAGTTTACCAATATTTGGTAATTATGTCTATATAAATTTTATATAAATTATTACATACAAAAAGTACTATTTCTAGTACCCATAATATTATCAAAATATCTTTTTATTTATAATTCAATTAATAATCCAACTATTGCAACTACAACAGAAATTCCAGCAAGAACAAGTATCATTGGTAAAACTGAATTTTTATATTTATTATATATTTCGTTTATTTTTTCACGATAAACTAAATTATTAACTTTACTACCAATTAAAATATCACTTGTATTTAAATAAGAATCCATATCGTCTTTATATATACTTTTATGATTAGTTGTATCATATCCAGCATATTTTTTATCTGGAGAAATTGTATCATAATACTTATCTAATTTTGAATTAGCAATAATACTACCAATTGTATACATTAAAAATACTGCTACTAAAGGATAAACAACTATTCCCTTTAAAAACACTTTATTTAAAGTAGGTACAAATAAAAATATTGAAGTAATTATTATAGCAGGTATCATTCCTGTTGCCACTGTTACAGCATTTATAATTTTACTCTTATTTCTCATAACGTCATCATATTTTTCTGGAGCCATTAATACCTTTTCTTTTATCTTATTATATACATTATCAAATTTTGGATCATCACTATTAAGTTCAATTGATATATTCATTTTCTTATTTGATATATCCAATGTTATATATTGTCTATATGATTTAGGTTGTTGTTCCTCCTCTTTTGTATCATATAAACTCGCCATTCTTACATATATATTTTTTATTTCACTTATTCTACTATAAAATATTCCACTAAATGTTTCAAATTTATCTATAGAAATATTAGTGTTATCAGTAAAATTTATTTGAAATGATAATTTACTTATTGTATAGTTATAAATAAATTTTTGATATTTTCTTTCTAACATTTGATTTTGTATTTTTTCTTGTTCTGAGATTCTTTCATACTTCTTTAATGTGTCATTCATAGTTTGAAATATTTCCATTAAAGCTTCACTTGATATTATTTTGTTTTCACATTTTATTGTATCGTAATACATATTACCTCCATTATTTATTACAGAATATTGTATTCTCTGTAGCAAAATTATCTAATATTGATTTTATATAATTTTCTATTTGATTCATAATTTCATCATTATAATTAGATTTTCTTCTAAATTTAATGTTATATGGTTTAAAAGAAATTTTAAATGAATTTAAATGTACTTTTTCTTTTCCATCATAACCTCTTTTATATGATAAGTTCAAGTCTATCACTAGTGATTCTAAATTTATTTTTCTGTCTATATATTCTGTGAATGTATTTGAATCACTAAAAGTTAAACGTTGTCCTAAACTTCCATCTCCTACGCTAGATTCTCTTATATCTACTGAAAAATCAGTATCAAAATATTTTTTATATTCATAGTTTCTATATTCATATTTTAATCTTTCATTTTTCAATTCATCTTCTTTAATTAAATTCATTAATCTTTTATACATTTCTTCACATGATTTTACTAATACTTTAATATATTCCTTATTAGGAATAATATTTGAGTAATCGTATTCTGGATTTACTATTGATTCTGTTTCATTTTCTTCGTTATACATTATTTTACCTCTCTCTATTTACATATGAATTATATCATAGTTTTAATTATAAAACATCTTATTTTTCTATCTTTTTAATAGCTTCTTTTATCACATTAATTGAATTATCTAATTTTTCTTGTTCAGTTCTATTTAGATCAACTTCCATCTTTTTAACAGCACCATCCTTATTAATAACAGTTGGTGTACTAAAATATATATCATCTTTTTCATCATAACTAGATACTGTAATGATAGTATTTTCATTATTTAATATTGCATTAGTTATTCTTGTTAAACACATAGCAATACCATAATATGTAGCACCTTTTCTTTCTATAATTTCATATGCTGCATTTCTAACTTCATTTTCGATTGTTTCCATTTCGTTAACTGTTAAATATTTATCTAATCTTTCACTTCCAATTAATGCAGAACTCCATAATACAAATTCAGAATCTCCATGTTCTCCAATTACATATGTATGTATGCTTTTTGGATTTATATTTACTTTTTCACCAATTAAATATCTAAGTCTTGCTGTATCTAAACTTGTTCCTGAACCTATTACTTTATTTTGTTTCATACCTGAATATTTATATGTAATATATGTCATTATATCAAGAGGATTAGTAGCAACTAAAAAATATCCTTTAAAATCATTTTTCATTACTTCTGTTATTATTGATTTAAATATTTTTGAGTTCTTATTTATTAAATCCATTCTAGTTTCACCTGGGTTTTGATTAGCACCAGCAGCAATAACTATTAATTTAGCATCTTTGCAGTCAGTATAGTCTCCAACTCTTATATCTATTTTAGATGGTGAGAATGCTAAGCAATGATTTAAATCAGCTACTTCTCCTATAATTCTTTCTTTATTAATATCAATAAGTACAAGTTCATTAACACTTGTATTTTGATTTAAAAGTGAAAATGCATAACTCATTCCTACATTACCACAACCTATTATAATTACTTTATTCATAATTTTATTCTCCTTATAAATATTTTATCATAAAAAAAGAAGGATTTGTACCTTTCTTCTATATATTTTCTACATATTTTCTATCTACTCTATCACTTATACTACACATTATTTCATAATTAATTGTATCTAAATATTTAGCTATTTCATTAATATGATTATTATCTTTAATAATATAGACAGTATCATTTATATTAACTGTATTATCAATTAAAACAAATAACATATCCATACATATATTACCCACTATTTTATATTTTTTATTATTGATATAAACATATCTACCAGTATTCTTTCTTATAATTCCATCTCTATAACCAATTGGTACTATTCCTATAATTTCATCTTTAGAAGCTATATATTTGCCGTCATATCCAACTGTTTCACCTGATTTAATATGTTTAATCTCTATAATTTTTGATTTTAATGAAAAAACACTATCTAAATTTAATTTATCATCAAAGCCATACATTATTATACCCATTCTACATCCATTAACATATTCTTTCTTTTTATAAGTTGTTATACACTTACTATTAGGAATATGTACTATTTCTATTTTTGATAAGTCTATATCACTTGTAATATGTTCAAATGTTTTAAATTGTTCATTAGTTATAGTTACATCATCTGCTTTATAAAGATGAGTATAAATACCTTCTAATTTAATATTAGAGTTCATTATAATATTATATACTTTATTTAATTCATCACGAGTACTTATACCAAGTCTATTCATACCTGTATTTATTTTTATATGACAAGTAAATTTCTTATTTTTAACTTTCATTAAATAATCAAGAGAACTAATAGTAAGCGTTATATTATTTTGAATAGCTAAATCAATATAATTTATATCAATTGGTTCAAGAACAAGTATTCTTTCACTTGTAATTTTTCTTACTTTTAATGCTTCATCTAAGGATGATACAGCTAAGTAATTAGCACCACCTTTTAATATACTTTCTATGCATTTTATACCAAGTCCATAGCAATCTGCCTTTACT
>CAKOLD010000032.1 GCA_934096015.1 uncultured Bacilli bacterium | reverse complement strand
ACTAGGAAAACCAGTTAATGAAAATTTACATGTTGGTATATGTGGTGAACACGGTGGAGATCCTGCTAGTGTAGAATTTTGTCATAATATAGGACTTGACTATGTATCTTGTTCTCCATTTAGAGTTCCAATAGCAAGACTTGCAGCAGCTCAAGCAGCAATACGCGAAAACGAGAATAAGTAAATTTAAATTTTCAAAATCTATAATTGTACATTGAGAGACTAAGGTTACAAAATCTTAGTCTTTTTTGTATAAAGTTTACTTTAATAGTAAATTATGATATAAAATAATAAGGATGGTATTATGAGTAATGTAAAAAAAAAAATTACACTTTTTATATATTTTATGTGTTTGATTATACTTTTACTTTTAATTTTTAAATATTTAAAAGTAAGTTACTCAAATGTTAATAACGATCAAACGACAAATAAAATAAATACCATTTCCAATACTAACAAAACAAACAAGCCAAAGACTACCACCAATATAAATTCAGAAACAAAAAAGATTGAAAGTACTACAACAAAAAAGAAAACAAAACCCATTACAACTAGTTCCACTACAACAAAGAAGTTAGAAAAATATTACTATTATAAATGGTTAAATAATGAAAGAGACTATACTGGTAGAACATGTTTACTTATTTATGATAAAGATGGAAATATTACAAAAGGTTATGCAGAAATACTTTATTATAATAAATATTTAAAAAAACAATTTATAACTGACGATATAAGTAAATGTTTTTTAGAAGATATGAAAAGTGTAAAAATAATAAATGTAATAGTTGATGAGGTAAAATATGAACAATAAATATAAAATATTATTTTTATCATTAACAATTATACTAATAGGATGTATTTTAATTAAAAATAAATCATATTCTTATCCAAATAATAGTGCTTTAACTGACAATTCTATTATAGTTGGTGAAAAAATATTTAATGGATATGTAAATCCTAACAAAATTATGTTGGCAGCAGTTGAGTATTATGACAATTATAAAGATGAAAATGTTATAGTTTATAAATATAATGGAAAAGATATTTATGGTAATACTATATGGGGGAAATATGACTCCAAAAAAGACTGTTATATCGAACTTACTGATGAAGAAAAAAAAGTAATTGAACAAAGAATAGGTGTGTAATTATGAAGAAAAAAGTAATAATTATGTTAAGTATTATTTTTTTTATATTTTTATTTTTACTCACGGCAGTAATTTTAAAAGTTTCTTACTCTTATAATAATGAAGAACTAAAAGAAAATGATATTTTGATAGGCAATGACATATATAGTGGTTATATTAGTCCTAATGATGTTGTAAATAGTGCCATAAAATATTATATTGAAACCAACGATAAAGAAGGATTAAAAACCTTTAAAGTTAAAAATAAAGAATTAAATAGAATTGATTGGGAATATTTAGTAAATGATTTTAAATATGAAAAATTAAATAATGATGAAATTAATAAACTAGAAATTAGAAGATTAACAAGTAACATAAAAAAGAAATTAAATTCTTTAAGTGAAGAAGAATTAGAAAAATATTCTATATTAAATGATGAAAAGACCTATTATTTTTTTATAACAGATTTACTTAATATTAATATTAGTACAACTAAAAACACTTATGGATATATTGTATATAAAGATAATTTAATAAAAAATTATAATATCAATTTAAATAATAAATATTATACTGATAATAATGATAAAAGCGATTTAAAAATAGTTAATGTAAATGATTATGGAGCTAAAGAAAATGATAATAAAGACGATACAAAAGCAATAAAACAAGCAGTATTAAAATTAAAAGAATTAAAAACAGGTATATTATATTTTGAAAAAGGTATTTATAATGTATCAGTAGGAGAGGAATTTAATGATTTGCTTGACGCTTTTAATAATCCTCAAAATCCAGAATATGAACGATATAAAAACTATAATGAGGAATTAAAACAATATTATTTATATTGGACACTTCAAGGAAAAAGTATAAACAATGAAACAATAAATACTATAATAGATTTATCTGATGTTGAAAAAAAGACAATTATAGAATTAAATAATTCAGAAATTAAATTAACACCAAATTCCATGACTACATATAACATAATAAATATAACTAATTCTAAAAACATAGTAATTAGAAATGGAAAAATAACAGGAGACAGAGTTAATCATGATTATAAAGATTATTCCGAAATTATAGGAAAATACTCTAAATATTTAAAATCTCATGCTTGGGGATATGGAATTAAATTTTCAGAGACATCTGGAACAATAGAAAATATGGTAATTAACAATCTAACAGGAGATGGAATTTTTATAGCAGATAGAAACTCTCCTAACTTATCTACAACTAATTTAAATAATATTGAAGTATATAAAAATAGACGTATGGGAATTACTATAGAAGAAACCGACAAAGTTATCGCCAATAATTTGTACATTCATGAAATAGGAGAATTTGATGGAATAGCAGGTATTTTGCCTAAATCAGGAATTGATATCGAAACAGAAGTATCAGGTAAACCAACTAATTATGTTTCATTAAATAATTCTATTATAGAAAATTGCACTAACTACACAATAGTTTCTTCAGCTCGCCAAATTAAAGATGATAATGATAATGTAATAGAAGTTAACCCTTTTGTAAAAGAACTTGTATTAACTAATACCAAACTAGATGGTAAAACAACATTCTATAATGGTAAAATTAATAATTCAACAATAGAAATGAATTCACTAGGCACCACAACGTTAAATTCAACCTATATAAATAATTCTAATATATATTTAAATGAAAACAATACTTGGATAAACTTTAAAAATAGTAATGTAGAAAATACTGATATTAAAGGAGCATATAGTGATACAACTGGAAATTATTTAAGATATAGTAATTCAACTTTTAGAAATTGTACTATCTCTGATTTTCAAGGCTATAATGAAAAATATGGTAAAAATAATTTTACATATACCGGAATTCAAATAACTAGTGATACAGAGAATACTTTTAATAGCAATAAGTTTTATAACAATAACTTTGTAATTGGAACACCTAAAGATACAAATTATAAATTTATTGATTCAGAATATAATAATAATACTTTTACTTTCAATCCATATAATTCTAATTACCAAAAAATATTAGAAATTGATAATTCTATATTTACCAACAACGTTTTAAATAGTCCAAACGAAGAATATCAAAAACTAACAGAAATTAATATTAATAATTCCAAAATATCTGAGTCTAACTTTGAACAATTTCCTAATAAAATTTTTAATTCTGTAATAAATATAAATGATATAAATAGCTTGCTTTATAAATATGGAGCAGATATTGATAATAGTTCTTTAAATATCAAAGGCAATATTTTAAATAATAAAGTATTATCAAATATTAATTTTAAAAATAATTCTAAAGTAATAATTAAAAATTATAACAGTCAAGTTAAAATCTATAATCCTGATTCTGTATTAGGACAAGATTACACCATAGAATACGAGGGAACAAAAGAAATTTCAGAATAATTTAATATTAAAGAAAATTTATAAAAATATGTTATAATACTACGAAAAAAGAGGTGAATAAGATGAACGTTTTAGCTGATAAACAAAAAGAGTTGTATGAAAAAGGAATGGAATTAGACGAATTAACTAAAAGAAAAAAAGAATTTTATGAATTATATTATAAATTAAGAGAAAAAGATTTAAATAAATGGTGGAGTAAACTTAGTTTAGAACAAAGAAAAAAAATTCATCCCTTAATATTAGGAGCTTACAAATTAAAAAATAAAATAGGAGGATTTGATTATACATTAATTAATGATTTAAGAACTCCAACTAATAGACCAATCATATTTGCAATTACACATGTAGGAAAAGTTGATATAGAAGTAGTAAGTGAAGCCATAAAAGATCATTACTATTTATTATCAGGAGATTACGAACATATCCAAGGAATTGTAGATGACCCTTTTCTTGGATTAAATGGAGTTTTTTACTTTAATGAAAAAGATAAAGAAGATAGAAAAAGAGTATCTCTAGATATGATATATCATTTAAAAGAAAATGGAAATTTAATGTATTTTATTGAAGGAACTTGGAACATGGAACCTAATCTTCCAGTATTACCGTGCTATTGGGGTATAGTAGATATAGCAAAAAAAGGAAATGCAATTATTGTTCCAGTTGCTGCGGATCAATATGGAAAAACTTTTGTTATTAATATTGGTAAAAATTTTGATATGCAAAAATATGAAGATTCTTCTTTAGGAAAATCTGCAGGAATCAATGATTTAAGAGATACTTTAGCAAAACTAAAATGGGAAATATGGGAGCATGTTTCACCCCTTAACCGAAAAGATTTAACTGGCAATGAATGGGAAAATTATAAACAAGACAGATATAAAGAATGGCCTTATTTTAACGACGATTACATTGCTGAATTAGTTTTTAAACCTAAAAATTTAGTTACCAATGAAGAGGCATTTGATCATGTAAAAAAATTAACACCAAATAAAAATAATGCTTTTTTATTCGACAAAAGAATTCATGATTAGATAAGGAGTAAAAAGATTACAAATTAAACACAAATAATGTTAAATAAAAACACCATGTTAAATAACTAAGATAATAATTATCTTGGTTTTTTTATATAAAAAATCATCTAAAAAAGCACTTGAAATTATTGATTCGACAAAAAAATACAATAGTTGACAAGACCACTTTTTATGTTATAATTATGTTATATTATAAAGATATCACAATAGCAGTCTGTGATGCTGTGCAGCTGTTTTTAGGAAGGCATGGTTATTATGGATAGTAAAAGAGCAGCCAGAAAAGTTAAAAAAGAAAAAAAATTAAAAAAATGGTTTTGGCTTTTTTTAATTGATTTTTTTCTGTTATTAGCAGTTACGTATTTTGTTATTGGTATTATTTATAATAGTGGAAATTTCAGTATAACGTTGGACAAGAACTTGTACTTTGACAAAGGATTAATAATATATGATGATCCTACCTACAAAGTATATAGAACTGAACTTTATGCCGAAGCTCCGAAATCATTTGATAATATTTCCTACAAATGGTTACCAAATGATTTAACAAACACTAATGGTTCTCACAATGGTGATAATTATTTAGCGTATACTTTTTATGTAGAAAATTTAGGCGAGAGTGTGTCGGATTATTGGAGTGAAGTAGTTATTGATGATGTTATAAGAAATGTTGATGATGCTGTCAGAGTAAGAATCTACAAAAACGATGAATTTGTTACTTACGCTAAGATTGGTTCAAGAGGTTTACCTGAAAAAGAAACAACACCTTTCATAGACGATTCTTTAGTAACAAGAGAACATGTTGAGAATTTTAAACCTGGAGATATCAACAAGTATACAATTGTTTTGTGGGTTGAAGGCAGTGATCCAGAATGTACTGATAACATTTTGGGTGGAGAATTTAAAGTACATATGGACTTTAAATCAGAACATATTGATGAACAATTGGAAGGAGAAAATGTTTAGAAATGAACAAAAAAGAAAAAAAACACGTTAATCGTGTAAGAAAACTTATAATCTTATGTTTATTTTGTGCAATTATTTTAGGTGTATCAACATATGCATGGTTTATAGGTATGAAAACTGTTAATGTGTCAAGCTTTGATGTATCAATAGCAGCAATTGATGGATTATCATTATCATTAAATGGTGAAGATTGGGCTGACACAGTTAGTATTTCAAAATCTAACTACAATGATGTTGAAGGTAAAACCGTTTATGATGGTAATACAAATAGTTGGGGAGGAACTGGAGAAAATCAAGGACTAATTCCTGTATCAACAGTTGGTAAAATTGATGCCGCCTCATCTAGAATGATTCTATTTGAAAAAGGTAGTTTAACAGCAACTCCAGGTGGATATAGACTTATGTCTAGTAGAGTAAATAACAGTGGAGCTACAGAACAAAACGGATATGTAGCATTCGATTTATTTATCAAAAACTTATCAGGTAAAGAATATTATAGTGAATTAAATAAATTAAATGAAGAAGCAATTTATTTGACTCCAGATTCACAAGTAACAGTAGCTAGTCAAGGTGGAATCGCTAATACTGGTATTGAAAATTCAGTAAGAGTCGCATTCGCTCAAATTGGACGTGTAAAGGCAACTACTGAAGATCTTGCAAAGATTACTGGAATTACTTGTACAACTAATAGTGATGTAACTGGTATTTGTACTGACAGAGATGCTCAAATATGGGAACCAAACGATACAGAACATGTAAATAATGCTATTAATTGGTACAACACTTCTTGCAAATTAAGAAGTGGAGCAGATGTAACAAAAGATGATTCATATACTACCGCATGTAATACAATTGAACAAGGCAAAACATACAGAACTTACGCTGTAGGTGGAATAATCAACTATACAGATAACGTTGATGTTTATGATGGCACTGATTACAATGGATATACTGATTCTATAAGCGAAACAGCTGTAGATGGAAAATTAGTAAACTTTAAAACATTTACAGATACAGATAAAAACTTAAGTGGAGTAAATAGACCAACATTTATTTCACTTGCACCAAATAGTATAACTAAAGTAAGAATTTATGTTTATATTGAAGGACAAGATGTAGATAACTATGACTTTGCTTCATTAGGAAAGAAAATTTCAGTAGCATTTGGATTCACTAAAGAAAGATTCTTCGATGAAGATGTTGAATATGATAGCAATGGAACAGCAACATTACCTGATGATGTTATTAAGAGTAAACATACAACTTCAAGAACAACAAAAACTGCTGGAAATTAAAAATGAGAAGTAGGATGAGAAGTACGCTTTGAATTCCACTATTATAAAAAAAAAATAAAAGGAGATAGAAATGAAAAGAGAAAGAAACAATAGAAAAAAAATCAGAAATCTGATTATAATATGTTCTTTTTGTGCAATCATTTTAACTGTATCAACATACGCATGGTTTGTTGGAATGAAAACAGTTAACGTATCAAGTTTTGATATCGATATTGCAACTACTGAAGGTTTGTTCTTATCAATGGATGGAACAAATTGGAGTTATAAACTTGATGCAAAAAATGCAACACCATATGCTGACAATACAAATACATGGGCTGAAAATGGTTTGATTCCAATTTCAACTGTTGGAGATATGGATAGTGATTCATCAAAGTTAAAACTATTTGAAAAAGGTAGTTTAACAACTACTAAAGGTGGTTATAGATTATTAACAAGTCGTGTTCATAACTATGACCAACAAAATGAAAAAGGTAACTTTATTGAAGGTGACGGATATGTAGCATTTGATTTATTTATCAAAAACTTATCAGGAACTGAATATTATACTGAAAACCAACCATTAAATGAAGAAGCAATTTATTTAACTACAAATTCTGCTGTTAAAGTAGCTTCTACTGGTCAAGATGGTACTGGTATTGAAAACTCAGTAAGAGTAGCATTCGCTCAAATCGGACGTGTAAAAGGAGATACTACTGATGCTAGTAATATTACTTCTATAACATGTGCAGATACACAAGCATCAGAAGGAAAAGCTCAAGTAACTGGTATTTGTCGTAGTGCTCAAATTTGGGAACCAAATGATACTGCTCACGTACAAAATGCTATTAATTGGTATGAAACTTCATGTTTAAAAAGAAAAGCTGAAGGAACAAATGTTACAGAAGCAGGAAGTTATGATACAACTTTAGAAGAATCTGCTACAACAAATTGTGTAACTTTCGGAACAACTGAAGCTAAACCAACATATGCAATTTCAAGAGCACTTGGTATAAATGATAATGTTGACGTTTATGATGGTGTTGGATACAATACTTACACTGCAAATACTATTGATTATGCAACATATTCTGCAGCAGAAAGTAAAGACCAATATAAACTAGTTGATTTCCCTTATTTCACTGATACAATGAAAAACTTAGCTGGAACAGCTAGACCAACATTCATGACATTAGCACCAAACAGTATTACAAAAGTTAGAGTTTACGTATTTATTGAAGGACAAGATGTAGATAACTATGATTTTGCTTCATTAGGAAAGAAAATTTCAATTAACTTCGGATTCACTAAAGAAAGATTTACTGAAACTGACGTTAATTATGAAGGTCCAAGTACTGATATAACTCCAACTTCTTCTGCTGAAGGAGAATAAAAATAAAATTACTATGAAGAGATTCCCAAAGGAATTCTCTTCATTTGTAATTAAAAGGCGGCGATTATATGAAAAACACTAAAAAGAATTCCAAAAAAAGTAGGAAAAAAGAAATAGTCTTACTACATAAAAAAAATCGCCGTTTTTTAATTGCAATTATTATATTCTTAGCAATTATCCTAATAGGAGCAACTTATGCATGGTTTTCTACAAATTTAAATGTTCGCATAAAGACATTTAATATGATTGTTACTAAAAATAGCGGATTGTCTTTATCGTTTGATGCTATAAACTATGATAGTTCAATTGAAATATCAAAAGAAACATTAATTAATAGATTAAAAGAAACATATCCTAATAATACGAGTCAATGGTCGTCAATGGGATTAACGCCAGTATCCACACTTGGTGTTAGGAATCCTAATACTCCAGTTTTTGAAATATATGCAAGTAGTGGAGTAATGTATAGAAATAGGAAAATGGATAATGGATACGTTAATACTGTTTTATTATCTGAAAAAGGAAGAAATTCTTTTAACTATTATATTGCTTTTGATTTATTTATAAAAAATGATACTGGATCTCCAGTAGATGATAATCTTTTCTTAGATTATGGAACTGAAGTAACTCTTACTGATGGAGATACTGAAGAAATGCAAGGCCTTCTAAATTCAACAAGAATAGGATTTGTTAAAATTGGAAGCACTCCATTAGATACTAATCCAACAATAATTCAAAATTTAACATGTAATAATAATTGTAAATCAACTATTTTTGAACCAAACAGTAGAGTTCATACAAACTTATCGAGAGAAAGAGCAGAAAAATATGGTGTAAATCTAAAAGAAGGAGAAATATTTCCTACTTATGCTTATAAAAAATCAGGTGGGCCAATATTCATTAAAGATACAGTTTCAGGATCCCCAGAATTAGATATGAATTATTTTGAATTACAGGAAACTATGACTGAATTAGATTTTGCAAAACCTTTGTTTACAATTCCAAATGGAATAACAAAAATGAGGGTTTATGTGTGGATCGAAGGACAAGACATTGATAGTTTAGAAACAGATTCTTCAGGGTCTGAATTAGCAATATCAATCAATTTTATTAAAGATACTACAGGGTATGATGCATTTGATTAAAAAGGGAAGGTAAGTATGAAAAAAGAGAATAATAAAGTGGATTTTGATCTTTCAGAATTAAGTTTAGAACAACTTATTAAAGTATATAATGATATAGTTGATTTCTTACAATTCTTGAATGATAACAAATTTGATATAGAAGAAAAGGGAAGTGGTAAAGATGAATAATTTTTTTGACTTTATTTTAAAAGATATTAGTGCTAAAAAAACCTTATTATCAACACTTCCAACTAAAACAAAAACAAACAAAAAAAAGTTTAATAGCAATATTGACGATATAGAAGAAAAATATCTTCAATATAAAGATAGTGTTAGAAATTATTTATTAGCAAAAAATCGTTCATTAAAAATAAAAGATGATAGAGAAAATATTGATAAATTAAATGAAAAATTAATTAATTTAGAAAATGTAAAATTCTTATTAAATCCTTCAAATAGTTATTTTGAAAAAATGGGATTTGATGATTTGTTATATAGACTAGCAAATTATTATACTTTTAATTTTAGTTCACTTAACGAAATAATTAATGGATTTTTAGATAAATTTCAACAAGCAGGAATTAAATTAGATAAAAATAGTTTTAATTATACGTGTTATGTTCATGAATATATGTCTTCTTTTTTAGAAGTTCGTAATCAAGAAAAAAAATCATATGATAAAGTTTCCGAAATATTTGAACAAATATATTGGGTTAATCCTGATATTATTAGCCATTTAGAACTTAATTTTAGAAAACTTATAAGAGAAAATGCTAGAAAATTTACTCACTATATTTCTAAAGTTCAAAAAGAAGCCATGGTAGATAATCATATTAAAAACTATCAAGAATGTGTTGAAAAATTAAAAGTTGCCTACATTGAATATAATCTAGCTAATAAAGAAAATGTATTCGATATTGCAAACCTAGCTAAAGAAGGAAAAATTGATATTAATCAATATTTAGAAGGAAGTAAAATCAAAATAGGTGCTGTAGAATCATTATTCTATAATGTAAACGATTTTGATAACCCAGAAAAATTAAATAAAATATGTTGTATATTAGAAAGATTAAAACTAAATATTATTGAGTACAGTAATTATGCTGAATTTTTACCTATATTTGAAGACTTTAAAAATGAATATAAAAATAAAATAAATGTTGAAA
>CAKOLD010000031.1 GCA_934096015.1 uncultured Bacilli bacterium | reverse complement strand
TATAGTGGAAGTTCAAGTAGTACAATTGCTAATAGCACTAACAGAAGTAATATTTATAAAATAACAGGTACAAGTACGGAAACAACAAGTACTTTAAAATATATAACAAGTAAAACGGTAATAACTGGAACAGAGGCAGTACTCTCAAGTACAGAAGATGATTATGGAACAAGTTATTATTATAGAGGTGTTGTTGATAATAATTTTGTAAACTTTTCAGGAATGTGCTTTAGAATTGTTAGAGTACAAGGTGATGGTGGTGTAAAAATAATATTGGATGATGATACTTACGAATGTAATTCTGACAATTATTCTAAAGGGACTAACGTTATAAAAGATCCTATTGATCCAAACGATCCTGATTATTCAACTTTAGTTTCAACTCAAATTTGGATTCATTATAAAGATAATCATAAAGGTGAAATACTTGAAGCATTTAAATATGAAACGAGTGATATTAAAACTCTTTTAGATGCATGGCTAAACGGTGAAGGCTATAGTTTTAACGATATTATATTTAATCAAGGAAATAGATATGTACAATTTTCTAAAAAAATAGATGTTGATAAATTAATGGAAACTGAGTGGTGTAATGATATGTCTATATCGAGTAAAGTTTATTATGATGATAATAATAATTTATTAAATGATTCAACAAATGCTAGTTATACAGATTATTTTTTTGGAGCGTATGACAGAATAACTAAAACAAAAAATCCCACTTTAAAGTGTAATATGACAGGACTAGATAATAGCAAGGCGATAAAAGTAAAAGATAAGGTTGGGTTATTAACAGCAGATGAAATCATTTTTGGCGGTAATGATTATAATATTAATCAGTCAAAAAATTATTTAAATGATGGTGGTAGTTATACATTAACTATTTCTCCAGGTGCATGTGTTTACACTGAAAATGAACCTCTTCTTACTAAATTGCTTATGTGTACTGATGTTACTAGCGGTTATTATGAAGCTAGACCAGCGTTGGTACTTTCACCTGATGTAGAAATAACAAGTGGTAATGGAACTCAAAGTAATCCATATGTAATAAATTAATATATTAGTGTACTTAAACTTTTAAGCACACTTTTTTTATGCTATAATTTTTTAGGAGTGATATTATGTTAGAATTAATTAATGAAATTGACATTAAAAATTTAAATAAAAAACATTATATCTTAAATTTATATGCTGGATTATTGTGTGATAAGAGTGGTAATCCAATAAAAAAAATTTTATATACTAAAAATCCAGAAGGATGTATTAATGTTTTTAATGATCAAGTGATTAATTTAGATGAATATAGTATTATGTATGAAACATTAATTGATGATGTTGTTTATCATTTTTTTTATAAAGATATTTTAGGATTGCATGAACTGTTGCTGGTTTATAAAATGTTTTTAAATGACGATCATTTTTTGAGACGTCATTTAGATTACTTTGATATGATGGAAATAGAAATTGGTTATAAAGGAAAAAAAGAGATTATTCCTAAAATGAGTGGTTATTTTCCAAACAGTAAAATTTACGAAAAATTAATTAATATTATTAATTTTAATAGATTAGTTAAGGATGATATTTTTGAAAAAAACAAGTAAATGGTTTTATTTTAGTATGTTAATTATAATAGTTATTACTTTAATATTAATTTTGTTGGTACATATTTTTAATGTAACTCCAGTTAATGATGAAGATAATAATTATACTTGTGAGATGGTAAAATAATATTTTTTTGATATAATAGTTGATGATTAGTGAGGTAAAGACATGAATGAAGTATTAGTTAGATTTTTTAATAAAATAAATTTTTTATATGAAGAAAGTGACTTTAAAAATGTTAGTGTTGATAAAGTTGTTGTAAATAAAAAAGCTAAAACTTGGGATGTCTTTTTAGTTGCTTTAAAACCAATTGATATAGATGTTTTAAAAAAGTTGAAGGAACACTCTAAAAATGGTGTTGATGATATTAAGGAGATTAATATTTATGTTAGTATTAAAGAAGTCTCTTTAAACGATGTATTAAATGCTTTTAATTATTTTGTTAAAGAATTAGCTATTAATAATCCTTCTATGTCTAGTTTGTTAGATAATGAAATTAAAATTAGTGATGAAGTTATTTGTGTAGAAGTTATTAATAAAGCAGAAAGAATGGTTTTGTTAGATAAAGAAAAGCAAATAATTAAAAATCTAAAAGATTATGGATATGGAGATTTTAAACTTGATACTGTAATTAATGAAGAAAAACATAATCAAGTTAAAGAAGAAATAAAAGAGAATAAAGTTGATATTATTAAAGAAGATGCTCCTAAATATAAGGTTGTTGTTGGAGAATCAATAAAAAGTAAGCCTTTAAAAATAAATGAAATTATAGGAGAAGATAATAATGTTACTGTAGAAGCTTTTGTGTTTGGAAGTGATATTTTTGAGTCTACTAAAAGTGCTTTTAAGATATTAACTTTGAAGATTAGTGATAAAACTGATAGTATACTTGCTAAAATATTTTCTAAGGATGCTGATGAATTTAAAAGTATTTGTAAAAGTATTAAAGAAAATTCTTGGTATAGAATTAGGGGATACGTAAAAAATGATAATTTTGCTAAAGATTTAGTTTTAAATATTAGAGATATGGAAGAAATTGAAAGTCAAGATGTTCATGTAAAAGATTTAGAAGAGGAAAAAAGAATAGAATTACATGCACATACAAATATGAGTCAAATGGATGGAATATGTGATCCTAAGAAGCTTTTAAAACAAGCTTTAAATTTTGGACATAAGGCTATTGCAATTACAGATCATAATGGTGTTCAATCATTTCCAGCTGTCTATCATTTTGTTACTGATTATAATAAAGGAAAAGATGATAACGAGAAGTTTAAGGCTATTTATGGAACTGAACTTACTTTAATAGATGATACAATTAGAATTGTAGAAAATGGTACTGATGATAATTTAAAGGAAACTACATTTTGTGTATTCGATTTAGAAACGACTGGGTTTAATGCCGGTGGTACTGATTCAATTATTGAAATAGGTGCAGTTTTAATTAAAAATGGGGAAATAATTGACAGATTTAATGAGTTAATTAATCCTGGAAGGAAATTACCTCAAAAGATTATTGAAGTTACAAATATAACTGATGATATGTTAGTTGATAAGGATAATGAGGAAAACGCGGTTAAACGTTTTGCTGCTTGGTTTAAGAATTATCCTTTGGTAGCACATAATGCTAAGTTTGATATGTCATTTATGAAAATGGCCTATCAAAAATATAATATGGGTGAATTAAATAATACTGTAATTGATACTTTAGAATTATCAAGAGCATTGGATACTGGTTTTGCGAAACATGGATTAAGTGCTTTAGTTAAAAGATATGATGTTCCTTGGGATGAGACTGCTCATCATAGAGCTGATTATGATGCTGAAGGGACTGCTTTGGTGTTAGCCAAAATGATTAATAAACTTTATAATCAAAATTATGAAACTATTAATTCAATGAATAATTTAGTAAGTAAAGATGAAATTCATAAGTATGGAAGAAGTTATCATGTTAATTTGCTTGCACAAAACAGAGTAGGATTAAAAAATTTATTTAAATTAGTAAGTTTAGCTAATACAAAATATTTATATAAAACTCCTAGAATATTAAGAAGTGAAATTGAAAAACATAGAGAAGGTCTGCTAGTTGGAAGTGGATGCTATTTAAGTGAAGTTTTTATTGAGGCTAGAAGTAAAAGTGAAGAAGAGTTAACTAATATTATTAATTTTTATGATTATGTAGAGGTTCAACCTTTAGAATGTTATTCTCATTTATTAGATATGAATGATTTTGGAAATAATCTTGAGTTAATGGAAAATATTAAAAAGATTGTTAATACTACTATATCTGCTGGAAAATTAATAGTGGCTACTGGAGATGTACATCATATTAGTAGTGAAGATAAGATATATAGAGAAATAATTGTTAATCAAAAAGTTCCTGGTGGAGGAAGACATCCTTTAAATAGAAGTGGTGTAACTGTCCCATCTATGCATTTTAGAACTACTAGAGAAATGCTTGATGCTTTTACCTTTTTAGATGATGATCTAGTACGGGATATGGTTATTAATAATCCAAAGAAAATAGCTGATACTTGTGAAATAATTGAAGTAATTATTGAAACTGGTGGAATACCTTTTTCTCCAAAGATTGATAATTCTGTAGAAACTGTAAAAAATTTAGTTTATACAAAGGCTCATTCTATTTATGGAGATCATTTGCCTGAATTAATTGAAAAAAGAATTGAAAGTGAACTTACTGGTATTATTAAAGGCGGATTTGATGTTATTTATTTGATAGCTCAAAAACTAGTTAAACATTCTAATGATGATGGCTATTTGGTTGGATCTCGTGGTAGTGTAGGTTCTTCATTTGTTGCAACAATGATGGGCATAACTGAAGTAAATCCATTGCCTGCTCATTATGTTTGTAAGAAATGTAAAACTACAATATTTGAACTTGATGGAAAAGTATTGGGAGCAACATATAGTAGTGGATTTGATTTACCAGATTATAAATGTCCGAATTGTGGGGAAACGATGGATAAACAAGGTCAGGATATGCCTTTTGCTACATTCTTGGGATTTGATGCTGATAAAGTTCCCGATATTGATTTGAATTTTTCTGGTGATAATCAAGCAAGCGCTCATGAATATACGAAAGTATTATTTGGAGTTGATAATGTTTATAGAGCAGGAACTATTGGTACTGTTGCTGAAAAGACTGCTTATGGTTTTGTAAGAGGCTATTGTGAAGAAAAAGGTATTACTTTAAGAAGTGCTGAAATAGAAAGATTAGCGATTGGATGTACTGGAGTTAAAAGGACTACTGGACAGCATCCTGGTGGTATTGTTGTTATTCCTGGTTACATGGATGTATTTGACTTTACACCTTTTCAATATCCTGCTGATGATCCTACAAGTGCTTGGAGAACTACTCACTTTGATTACCATGCAATTGATCAAGATGTTTTAAAATTAGATATACTAGGACACGATGATCCAACAGTGCTAAGAATGTTACAGGATTTATCAGGAATCGATGTTACTGAAGTTCCTTTGGATGATAAAGATACAATGAGTTTGTTTTCTTCGCCTAAAGCTTTAGGTGTTACTAGTGAACAAATAATGTGTGAAACTGGTTCTTTAGGTATACCTGAATTTGGCACAAAGTTTGTTATCGGTATGCTTATGGATACTAAGCCTACAACTTTTAGTGAATTGATAAAAATATCAGGTTTATCACATGGTACTGATGTTTGGTTAGGAAATGCTCAAGATTTAATTAGAAATAAAATTGTAGATTTTAAAGATGTTATTGGGTGTCGTGATGATATCATGGTTTATTTGATGTATCATGGCTTAGAGCCAAAAAAAGCATTTAAAATAATGGAGTTTGTTCGTAAAGGAAAAGCTAGTAAAGATCCAGAAGGATGGGCTTTATTTGAAAAAGATATGCAAGATGCAGGTATTGAAGAATGGTTTATAAAGAGTTGTCAAAAAATTAAATACATGTTTCCAAAAGCACATGCTGCTGCATATGTAATTAGTGCTTTTAGAATTGCTTATTTTAAAGTTCATTATCCAATTTATTATTATGCTGCTTATTTTTCTATTCGCTGTGCTGATTTTGATGTAGAGTCTATGATAAAAGGGGAGACTGCTATAAGAGCTAAAATAGAGGAGTTAGAAGCTAAAGGATTTGAAGCAACCAACAAAGAAAGTAATGTTTTAGATGTTTTATATGTAGCTCTAGAAATGGTTTGTCGAGGTTTAAAATTTAAGAATATTAATTTAAATAAGAGCGATAGTATGAAATTTGTTATTGATGATGATAATAATTCTTTAATACTTCCTTTTAGAGCACTTGATGGACTTGGTGAACAAGTTGCTACTAATATAGTAAAAGAACGTGAAAAGGGTGCATATATTAGTATTGAAGACGTTCAAAATAGAGGAAAGGTTAATCAAACTGCTATAGAAAAGTTAAGACTTTTGGGAGTACTTGAAGGGTTACCTGAATCTAGTCAACTTAGTTTATTTTAAAGGAGATTTATGAAAAAAATAATAGGTATTATATCAAATACTGTTAAATTTACTGAAGATCCATTTCTCAATAGATATTATACTTTGGATACTTTTGTAAGTAAGATTAAAGAAAGTGGAGGAATACCAATAATAATTCCTCCAGTTAATTTAGTTTTAAATGAGGAAGCAATGGATTTATGTGATGCATTTTTAATTCCTGGAGGATGTTTGGTTAAAGATTATCATTTAGATGTTGTTGATTATGTTTTAAAACATAAGAAAAAACTTTTGGGAATTTGTATGGGAATGCAAGTTATTGGAATGTATGCTAATAAGGATAATAAAGAAAAAACATTAGAAGAAATAAAAAATCATTATGTTGATGAAGGAATAACAGTTCTTAATAAAGAAGTATTAGTTCATGATATTGTGATTTCTAAAGATAGCAAATTATATCAAATTTTAAAAACAGATAAAATGGCTGTAAATAGTATTCATCATTATGCTTTAAAGTATGTTTGTAAACCATTTAAAGTTGTTGCCAAAGATAATGATATAATTGAAGCTATTGAATATGAAGATATTATTGGAGTTCAATTTCATCCAGAGTTATTACATAGCTGTGATGAATTATTTAAATGGCTTGTTAGTTAAAAATAGAAACTGAGTTTGCTCAGTTTTTTTAATATAGTATTAAAAAAGATAATGAATCCATTATCTTTTATTTTAATAAGTTTAGGGTGACTTTAATAATTTCTTTTTTCATTAATTCATAATTTAATTCTTTATGTTTATGATATACAACTTCATGACAGTAAGAATCAATAATATTATAAATAATATGAATTTTTTCAAAAGCATTGTTAACTTTAATATTATTATTTTCTAAATATGTGACTATTTTTTTGGTCATCTCAAATTCATTTTCTTTAAAGATATTGGCAATATCATCATCTAAATGAGACATTGCTAATAATTCTTCGTGGGCTTTTTTACTAATAGTGTGAGATTTAATATATTTATCAATTATATTGTTAAGAATAGTTTCTAAATTATTTTTAGTTATTTTAGTTTTTTCAAATATATTTAACATAGGATACATTATATTATTTGAATAATTTTTGATTCCTTCTATAAATATTTCTTTTTTATCATTAAAGTATTGATATATTATACCTGTTGATACATTAGCGTATTTGGCAATATCTTTGGTTGTTACATGATAAAATCCGTTATTACAAATTAATTCAAAACCTTTTTCTATTATTTTATCTTTTTTTTCAATAGATCTTTTTTGAGTAGGTATTCTAATTTCTGACATTTTTTGTCCTCCTAATAAAAATATTATATAACATTATAATAAAATTTCAATGTAATAAAAAATAATATTGACTAACTAAAAAAATATTGTATAATTAGTATAAATGTGAAATGTAATTCATATTTTGGAGGATTTATGGAAGAGTTAATTAAATTTGAAAATGTAAAGAAAACATATGTTGTTGGAGAGAAAAATTTTAATGCATTGGATGATGTAAATTTTTCAATTAAAAAAGGAGAATTTGTAGTTATTTTGGGTCCAAGTGGTGCTGGGAAATCTACTTTGTTAAATTTACTTGGAGGTATGGATACTTTAACTAGTGGAAAAATTATTGTTGGAGATACTGAAATATCTAATTTAAATAGTAAAATGTTAACAAAATATAGAGCAGAAAAAGTTGGATTTATTTTTCAATTTTATAATATTTTACCAACATTAACTGTATTAGAAAATGTAGAAATTGTTAAGGATATTGTTAAAAAACCTAAGAGTGCTAGAAAAGTACTTGCAAGTGTTGGTTTATCAAATCATTTGAATAAGTTTCCTAATCAATTATCTGGTGGTGAACAACAAAGGGTTAGTATAGCTCGTGCAATTGCTAAAGATCCTTTATTACTTTTATGTGATGAACCTACTGGAGCTTTAGATTCTAAAACAGGAGTAGAAGTATTAAAATTATTAAAAGATCAATGTGATAAAAATAATGGAGAGAACACAGTTGTTATAGTTACTCATAATTCTCTAATTGCAGAAGTTGCAGATAGAGTTATAAGATTAAAAAATGGTAAAATTGAAAGTAATGAAATTAATAAAAAACCTAAAAAAATAGATGAGGTAGTATGGTAATATGTTAAAGAAAAAGATGTTAAGAGATATCAAACTTAATTTAAGCCAGTTTATTACAATTTTTCTAATGGTTTTTATTGGTATAATGGCTTTTTGTGGTATTGAATCTTTTATAAATGGTATGACTGATACTGCTGTTAAATTTTATAAAGAAAATAATTTACAAGATTTAAATGTAATGGGTATTAATTTTACTAAAGATAATTTAAATACAATAAAAGAAATGAAATTTGTTAATGATGCAGAAAGAAAACTTACTTTGAATGCTACAACTGAAGATGATAAAACATTAGCACTTTCCTTTATTGAAACAAATAATATTTCTAAATTTTATGTTGTTTCTGGTAAAAAATTTAATTATGAAACTAGTGGTATTTGGTTAGATAACTTTTATGCTACAAGAAATAATATAAAAGTTGGGGATACAATTACTATAAAATATGATGGATATACTTTTAAAGAAGAAGTTATTGGTACGGTTAATATTCCTGACCATATTTATGATATAAAAGATGAATCAGAATTATTTTCAGATCATAAAGATTTTGGTTTTGCTTATCTTTCTAGTAAAGAATTAGAGGGATATATTAAATATAGTTTTATGAAAGAAAATAACTTAAGTGAAAATGATCTAAAGAAGATGCAATTTAATTATCAAGATTATGTTCCTTTTAATAATATAATGGTGGATGTTGATAAAAAAAGTAATGTTTCTAAAGTTAAAGATAATATCGAAGATGAAATTGAAAATGCTTTAGGAATTATTAAAATTGAAGATAGTTTATCTTATTCAACTTATGAAGGGGAAATTAATGAAGGAAAAACTTATATAGGGGTTTTTTCAGGATTATTTATTTTTATAGCAATGCTTTCAGTTATTACTACTATGAGAAGAGTTGTTAAGAAACAAAAAATAGAAATAGGTACATTAAAAGCTTTAGGTTTTTCTGATAAAAAAGTTATTTTTCATTATATAAGTTATGGATTCTTTGTTTCTCTTCTTGCTTCTATCGTAGGTTTGGTTGTTGGATATTTTGGAATAGGTAATATATTTATTAATATGGAAATGTCTTTCTTTGAATTACCTAATGGAGCTCCTGTTTTAAAAATTACTAGTTTTATTTGTGCTATCTTAGTTATTTTAGGAGTGTGCTTAATTACATATTTATCATGTAAGAGTGAATTAAATAAAATGCCTGCAGATACTTTAAGAAACGAAATTCCTAAAGTAAAAAAAGGTAGTTTAAATATTACTACTAAAGGGATATTTAAAAAATTATCATTTTCTATTAAATGGAATATTAGGGACATTTTTAGAAATAAAATACGTACTATAACAGCAATTGTAGGAATTTCTGGATGTACTATGCTAATAGTTTGTGCTTTTGGTATGTTAAATACTATAAATCATTTTATTGATTTGCAATTTCATGATTTATATAATTTTAAATATAAATTATCTATTAAAGAAGGTATAAGTGATAATCAATTAAAAACTTTATTGGATAATTATGGAGATAGTACTTCTCAAACATATTTAATTGAAATAAAAGATAAAGATGGTAATAAAGAATCTAATAATGTCTTTATAAATGATAGTAATAATTGTGTTAGATTCAAAGATAATAAAGATAATTTTATTAAGCTTGATAAGAATGATGGGGTTTATGTTACTTATAAACTTGCTGAAGTAAATAATTATAAAATTGGGGATATAATTGAATGGCATCTAGTTGGTAGTAACGAATATTATAAATCTAAAATAGTAGGATTTAATAAAGACCCTCAAAATCAAAATATGACTATAACTCGAGAATATTATGAATCTTTAGGTAATAAATATACTCCTGATTCATTGTATACTAATTCAAATTTAGAAAAAGTAAAAGAAATAGAAAATATAGAAATCATTCAAGATTTAAATTCATTAGAAAATGGAATGAATAATATGTTATCTACTATGAAAAATATGATTGTTTTGATAATTGGTATTGCTATTTTACTTGGTTCAGTTATTATTTATAATATGGGTATACTTTCATATACTGAAAAGCAATATCAATTTGCTACCTTAAAAGTTTTAGGTTTTAGTGATTCTAAAGTAAAGAAAATATTTATTCAACAAAATAATATTATTACAGTTATTTCAATAATATTAGGATTACCTTTAGGATATTTCTTGACTGATTGGTTATTTAAAAAAGCAATATCTGATGCTTATGATTTTGGAGCTTCAATAAACATGAGTTCATATTTAATAGCATTAATAGGGACTTTCATAGTATCTTATTTGGTTTCATTATATTTATCAAAAAAAATTACCAAGATAGATATGGTTTCTAGTTTAAAAGGAAATGAATAATTTCCTTTTTTTATATGGTCAATTTAATAGTTAGTTTTTTTAATCTATTTTTAACCCTTGACAAGGGGGGGGGGGGCTAAATGTATAATAGTAAGTAGTATAGGTTTCTAGAAAGTAGTTGAAGTTATGAAGAAACGTTATTATATGTCATTTGCATTAGTACTTTTAGTAACTATGTTAATACTAGGTACTACATATGCCTATTATAAAACAAAAATAAATGG
>CAKOLD010000030.1 GCA_934096015.1 uncultured Bacilli bacterium | reverse complement strand
GCTTATTATAAAACAAAAGTAATTGGCAATACTAATGAAAAAACTATAAGTTCAGTAGGTAAAAAATTAGAAATAACATACACAGATGGAAATGGAGTAATAGAACCAACAGGAAAAATAGAACCAGGATACACATCAACTAAAACATTTAGTGTAAAAAATACCGGAGATGATACTGCAACTTATAGTATCAAGTTAGATAATATAACAAATACATTTACCAGAACAGAAGATTGGACATATGTATTAAAAGAAGAAAATACTGAAATAAATAAAGGAACAATTCCAACCTATGAAACAGCCTTATTAGATAGTATAGAAATAGAAAGTGGAGTAACTAAAAGTTATAGTTTAACAGTTACATATGCAAACCTAACAGATGTAGACCAAAGTATAGATATGGGTTCTACATTAAGTATAAGAGTAAATATTGCTGATGCAGTAATAAACAGTGTAACATTCATAGGGAATGGAAATGCTTTAGAAAACTACAGAATATATGGAAATAGTATTCAAAGAGGAATGCCAACACCAGATAATCCAGTTGAGATAGAAAGTGTTGGAGATAAAACTAAAAATTTAATAATATACCCATACGAATATATCAAAAAAGGTCAAACTAAAACAGTAAATGGTATTACATATACGGATAATGGTGATGGGACTATAACGGTAAATGGAACAGCTACCAGCGATGTGGCTTTAAGATTATCAAAGTTTACAGCAAAAAAAGGAGTTGAATATTTTCTTAGCGGTTGTCCAGAGGGTGGTAGCAAAACAACGTATTATCTTCATTTAAGAGGATTTGAATTAGATATAGGAAAAGGAGCAAAAGTAGCACTAGGTGTCCAAGACGATTTTACTAATGATTTTGAAATTGTAATAATGAAAGGAACAAATGTAAATAATTTGGTATTTAAACCTCAACTAGAATTAGGAACTACTGCAACAGAATACGAACCATATGGTTATAAAATACCAGTAACTGTTAGTGGTAAGAATTTGTTTAATATAAATGATTATCCCAAATTAACGAATTGTAACAATGAAGATGCAACGTCATCTTTAAATATAAAAGATGGTTATATATATCAATCATATGACTTATGTGCTTGTTCAGCGTATTTGACTGCTAAAGAAAGTTGGGAGTTATCTGCTGGAACATATATTTTAAGTGGAAGAATTCAGAATACTTCAGATAAAAATGTTTATGTTGGTATTAGATGGGATGATGATTCTAGGACTGTCGATTTGGTGACTATAGAATCTGATTCTGAAGGAAAAAAATTCTATTTTTCTTTTGATGTAAATGAGAATAAGAGAGTTAAAGGAATATATTTAATGAATAGTGGCCCAACTTCCAAATCTACTATTTCTTTTAGTAAAGTGCAATTAGAAAGAGGGACTACTGTTACAGAGTATGAACCATACGTTGAACCAGTTACAACAAATATTTATTTAGATGAACCTTTAAGAAAAGTAGGAGATAGTGCAGATTATATAGATTTTAAGGAACAAAAAGTAGTTAGGAATGTAGCAACTTATGAACATAAAGAAAATACAACAGCAACAAAAGGAACAGAACCTAAGGAGAATATGATTTATAGAAATTATTTTTATCCTAAAATTCAAATGAAAAAAGGTATAAATAGTGATGGTTTTTGTACTACATTAGATACTAATGCAAGATTATGGGATGATTTAATGGCACCAAGTGTAAGATTTGGACAAACGAATAGTGTAATTTATATAGTTACTCCTAATTCGATGGCTACGAATCAAGATCTATATAATTATGTTACTAATAATGGTCAAAATAAATGTATTTATTATTACCAAGCTGCGGAATCAATGCAAAATAGTCAAATTATTCCAGTAATTACTTCTTTAAATGGAGAAACAAATATAACAGTAAATACATCTCTAAATCCAAGTTATATAGAAGTAAAATAGGTTGAATTTGTAAAAAATTTAACTTTTTTTAAATTTTATAAAAAAAATTAAAGGAAATATCAAGTTAATGTCAATATATATAAATTAGAGGGTGTTTTTTATGTCCGGATTATCTAGTGAAGAAATAAATAAGATTAGAAAAAGTGTAAACATTGTTGATGTTATTGGTAATTATGTTAATTTGGAATCTAAAGGAAAAAACTATTTTGGAGTGTGTCCATTTCATGATGATCATTCTCCAAGTATGAGTGTTTCTCCTGATAAACAAATATTTACTTGTTTTGTTTGTGGAACTAGTGGAAATGTTTTTAATTTTTTGCAGGATTATAAAAATATTAGTTTTTTAGAGGCTGTTAAAGAAGTTGCTAATTTTGCAGGAATAAGTGTTAATTTGAAAACAGAAAAGCCTTTGGTTCATGAAAAAGAATATAAACTTCTTGATACTGTTAATAAGTATTATATTAATAATTTAAAAACTGAGAAAGGTACTTTGGCAAGGGAATACTTATTAAAAAGAGGTATAGATGAGAATGTTATTCAAGAATTTGAAATAGGCGTTGCATTAAAAGATGGAGAAGCTTTAAGTAAATTTTTGGTTGGTAAAAGTTATAGTGAAAAAATGTTAATAGACTTAGGAATTTCTAATAAAAATGATCATTTATATGATGTTTTTAGGAATAGAATAACTTTTCCTATACATAATGCTAATGGAAATGTTATTGCATTTTCTGCTCGTATTTATAATGGTGAAAGTGACTCGAAATATATTAATAGTAAAGAATCTATAATTTTTAAAAAAGGTGAAACATTATTTAATTATCATAGAGTAATTAAAGAAGTTAAGAAATTTAAGTATCTTCTTTTGGTAGAGGGGCAAATGGATGCGATAAGAGTATATTCTAGTGGAATTAAAAGTGTAGTTGCTACAATGGGAACTGCTTTAACTAAAGAACAAGTAATGCTTATTAGACGTTTAAATGTTCCAGTTAAATTGCTTATGGATAATGATGCTGCTGGAGAACGTGCAACTGTTAGTAATGGTGAAATATTAATAAATAATAATGTTAATGTTGAAGTGGTAAGACTTAGCGGTGCAAAAGATCCTGATGAATATATTTTAAATTTTGGAATTGATAAATTTAAAGATGTAATTAATAATTCTGTAACTTATTTTAATTATAAATTAAAATATTATAAACAAAATAAAAATTTAAATAATGCTGATGAATTAACCAGCTATGTAAATCAAGTTATAGAAGAACTTAATAAAAGTAATGATGAAATATTAATTGATGTTACTTTAAATCAAATTAGTAAGGATTATAATATTGATAAAAATATTTTAAAAAGTAAAATAAAGACTAAAGAAATTAATAAACCGATAGTTATATTAAAAAGGCCTACGGTTAAAAAGAAAAAATATATTAAAATTTGTGAAGAAGTAATTTATTATATGTTAACAGATAATAAATATGTGGAAGAATTTGAGAATGATTTAAATTATATTCCAGATGCTTTATATTTTTCTTTAGCAAAAGATATCTTGGCTTATAGGTTGCTTTATGGTAGAGTAGAGGTTGCAGATTTTTTAACTTATATAAAAGATGATCAAGAGAAATATAAAATAATTATAGATATAGAAAATTATCATAAGGGGGAGATAAGTGATGAGGAATGGAATAGTTATGTTGATTTTATAAAGAAATGGATTAATGAAACTAAAATTGCTGAATTAAAGATAAAATTAAAAAATACTACAGATATTAATGAAAAATTAAGAATAAATGATATAATAACTAAATTGAAAAAAGGATGTGAAAAAAATGGCAGTAAGTAAAATTAAAACATTAGATGAAAGAAAAAAAGAATTATTAATAGTAGGTAAAGAAAAAGGTTATATTACATTTGAACAGTTAGCAGAAGCTTTAAAGGGATTAGAAATTGATAATGACTCTTTAGATGAATTATATAATTATTTTGTAGAAAATGGTATTAATGTTGTTAGTGAAGAAGATGAAGCTTCTTCTGGTAAACAAAAAGAAGAAGTTGTAATATTAAGTGATGAAGATATTACTAAAGATATTAATATTAATGATCCAGTTAGAATGTATTTAAAAGAAATTGGTAAAATTAGTTTGTTAAGTCCAGAAGAGGAAATGGATTTATCTGTAAGGGTTGCCAATGGTGATGAAGAAGCAGCCAATTTGCTTGCTGAATCTAATTTACGTTTAGTAGTTTCTATTGCTAAACGTTATGTAGGTAGAGGATTATTATTTTTGGATTTAATTCAAGAGGGAAACATTGGATTAATGAAAGCTGTAGAAAAGTTTGATTATGATAAAGGGTATAAATTTTCTACTTATGCAACTTGGTGGATTAGACAAGCTATAACTCGTGCTTTAGCAGATCAAGCAAGAACAATAAGAGTTCCAGTTCATATGGTTGAGACTATTAATAAAATGGCTCGTATTCAAAGACAAATGACTTTGGAATTAAATAGAGAACCTAGTGATGAAGAAATTGCTAAGAAGATGGGAATTGGTGTTGATAAGGTTAGGGAAGTTATGAAAATTAGTCAAGATCCAGTTAGTTTAGAAACTCCAATTGGCGAAGAAGATGATTCTCATTTAGGTGATTTCTTAAAGGATGAAACTTGTATGAGTCCAGAAGAATATGCAACTAATGAAATTTTGAAGGAAGAAATTAGATCAGTATTGTCTACTTTACAACCAAGAGAACAACAAGTACTTGAATTACGTTTTGGACTTATAGATGGAACTAGTTATACTTTAGAGGAAGTTGGTAAAAGATTTAATGTTACTCGTGAACGTATTCGTCAGATAGAAGCTAAAGCTTTAAGAAAATTAAGACATCCTTCTAGAGCTAAAAAATTAAAAGATTTTATGATTGATTAATATGATTAGTGTTAGATTAAAGAGTTTAGTTAAATATATTGATAATAATGATAAAGTTATTGATATTGGATGTGATCATGCTTTATTAGATATTTATTTAGTACATAATAAAAAACTATCCAAAATGATAGTTAGTGATATTCATAAAAATGCTTTGGATAGTGGAATTACAAATATAAAGAAATATGGTTTAGAAGATAAAATAGAGGCTAGGTTGGGTAATGGACTTGATGTATTATCTTCTTTTGATCAAATTGATACTGTATTAATTTCTGGCATGGGTACTATGACTATAATGAACATTTTGGATAATGAATATGTTGATAAAATTAGGAAACTTGTTATTCAATCTAATAGAGATTATGATATTTTAAGGGAAAAAGTAGTAAATATGGGATTTTATATAGAATCCGAAGAAGTAGTAACTGAAAGAGGTAAGATTTATATAAATATAGTTTTTTTGAGAGGACAGAAGAATTATACAAATATTGAATTAAAATATGGTACTACAAATATGATTAATAAAAGTCTATATTATAATTATTTAATTTCTAAAGATAAAGAAATAATTAATAATATTCATGATGAAGAAAATAAAAAGAGATTTTTGGAGGAGATTTCTTTTTTGGAAAAATTATTAAAAAAATATCCGAAGTAAAAAGAAAAAATTAAATTAATTAAATAAAAAACAACTTTTAATAAAGTTGTTTTTTGCTTATTATGGACAACTATTTGAAATAGTAATAGTTGAGATATCTTTAGAATTATTTTTATAAATGACTTTTCTTGTAAGGGTATAATTTAATGATGGATCTAAGGCATCACATGACATTACAGTGTTTGTTGTTTGTTCAGTACAGGTATCTTTTACTTGATAATTTGAAGTAACTTGTTGTCCATTTTCTATTAAACTTACTTGGTTTATATCTTGATATTTATAAGTGTTGTGTGAAATACAGTTTGAAAGTTTATTGGAAACTTTCCATTCACTTGATGGTGTAGTAGTTGTTGGATTTGTTGGAGTAGTATTTGAATTTCCTCCAGATGTATTTGCAACAACGTTAATTTCAGCACCAGAGCTTTGATTAGCAGTAAATATTGAGTATTGGCTCTTTATTACAAATTTTGCACTGGTATCAATATATCCTGTGTAAGTATAACTTGTATTTGTAGTATTTGCTAAATATTGTAAACCGCTTGGAGTTTCTATATATATTGAATATCCTAAAGTTCCTATGTTATTTGCATTATAAGCAAGTCGTTGATTTAAGTATTTATTTCCCCAATGTTTATAGACATTACTACTAAAGTATTTTGTTAAATATTCTTCATTTATAGCATCAGGTGTTTTTATTGGATCCCATGTTAAGGTTACTGAGTCTGTACCAGCAGAATATTTTAGGTTTGTAGGATTTTCTAATTGACTAAATCTTGTTGATACTTCAGTAGGTTGAGTTCCTTTTTTAAAGTATTCTTCACTTACTAAGCCACTTGGAGTAAATTCACTTGCTAGAACTAATGGATCAGATCCAAGTTCGATTTTTGCAGTTACAACGCTTGATGGTTGTTCCCATTTGCTGTTTGGTTTAAATATTCCTTTTGTTAAAAGTTTTGTAATATTTCTTCTTGCTGGGCCACCTTCGGTGTTTGTTAAGTAATTTTCTTTAGTTAAATCTTTATAACCATACCATAATGATATTGCGTAGTCTGGAGTATAAGTAACTTGCCATACATCACCAATTACGCTTTTTTTAATTCCTAATGCTTTGATTTTTGCTTCATCTATTGTTGAAGTTCCTGATTTACCAGCAACATCTGTACCACTTGGAACAGTAGTTGAAATGTAGTTACCAGTTACTGATCTTTGAAGCATTTTATTTATAATATATGCTGTTGATTCTTCCATTGCTTTTACTTTTTTAGGTTTTACAGTGTAAGTTTCGTTAGTTTTTACATATTCAATTTTAGTGAAACTATATGGTTCTATATAAGTTCCACCTCTTGCAAATGCTGCATAGGCAGCAGCTAAGTCTACTGGAGATGTACCATTAAATCCACCAATACTATGACTTTCTACTATTGTATTTCCTTCATATTCTGGAGTAATACCTAAGTTTGTTACAAATTCTTTAATATCTTTTTGTTCAACTTGTTGGAATGTATATAACGCTGGAATATTTCTACTTGATGCTAGGGCTTCTCTTGCTGTCATAACACCTTTAAATCCGTTATCCCAGTTTTTAATTTTTCCTCCACCAGAATATGTGTAAGTGTCGTCGACAACTGTTTGACCGCTTGACCAATTTAAATATTCAATTGCAGGACCGTAGTCAAATATAGGTTTTGCTGTAGAACCTGGATGACGTTTAATCATTGTTGCGTAATTCCAACTTCTTTCAGTTGTTTTATTTCTACCGGCTCCAACTGCTACTATTGCGCCAGTTTTTACATCAATAACAGCAATACCTGCTTGAGCAACGTCGTTATACCATTTATAAGTAACACCATTATTAATATCTTCAATAATGTCTTGCTTTTCTGGATCTAGAGTAGAGTAGATGTTCATTGATACTAGATATGGATTATCTCCAGTTCGTTTTTCAACTTCGTCTACTACTGTATCGATATATCCAATATATTTATTTAAAGAACTATTTGTTTTACTTAGTAATGTAGTAACTGGAATTGATTTAGCAATATCTCTTTGTTCTTCTGTGATATATCCATGTTTATACATTAAGTTTAATACGATGTTTCTTCTAGCTTCAGCTTTTTCTGGATGTAGGTAAGGATCATAAGCATTAGGTGCTTGGAATAATCCAGCTATTAAAGCTGCTTCAGAAAGACTTAATTGATCAACACTTTTATTAAAGTAGGTTTTACTAGCTTGTTCTACTCCATAAGTTCCACTACCTAAATAAGGAATATTTACATAGAATTCAATAATTTGTTCTTTAGTATAATTTGTTTCAATTTTGAATACGGCAAGATATATATCTGTAAATTTTCTTACTATTCCTTTTATACCAGAGTCAATAGGACTAGTGAAGGCTTTTTTTGCAACTTGCATGGTAAGAGTTGAACCTCCACCAGCATCGCTATGACCTAATAGTTGACCAAAAACTGCTTTACTAAATCTGGCAAGGTCTATACCATCATGTTGGAAGAATCTAGAGTCTTCTGTGGCAATTATAGCATCTATTAAATTTTCTGGTAATTCATCGTACGTTACTAATTCACGATTTTCTGTACCTAATCTTGCTGCTTGATTACCGTTTATATCATAGATTACTGTAGAGTTTTTACTATATAGTTTATCTGTGTTAAAACTTGGAGCACTAATAACTATAACTAAACCAAATATTAATCCTAGAATTAAAAGTCCAGTAATAATTAACATTAATAAAATTAATATTTTTTGTCCTAGTGTACTTTTTTTGTATTTTTGTTTAAATTTATTAACTTCATTCCCGACTTCTGATTTAGTATTTTTTGCCATATTTGTAATCTTTGTTAATTTTTCTGATTTAGGTTTATTTGTTTTAGTAATTTTAGCTTTCTTTGTTTTTTTTGTTTTTTCAACATTGTATGTTTCTTTTTTCATTTTGATCCTCCTAAATATTCTTCATCTATTATTTTAAGGTAGTCTAAAGCTGGAGTAATAGATTCTTTTATTTTTTTACATTTATTATCTATATATTCAAATGGTATACTTTTTCTTTCATTGTTTTTGATAAAATCTAATAAATCTTCTCCTTTAAGTAAATAATAAAAACCATTCATTTTCAAGACTATAAAACTTATTCCTCCATGATTAATAATTCTTTCAATATGTTTTATTTGATGAGGGTGAATATTTGATAAAGGAAATGAAGTTTTTTTGACGGTTTCTTTTGCATCAAAATCAATATATTTTCCTTTATAAATTCCATTATAGTCTAAAGTAGAAGGGGTTTTATAAAATCCTTCTGTTACTTTATTATTTTTATAATCTACTTTTGAAACTGTGATAGGAGTAGGTTTTTTATAGATAACAGCAATATTATTATTTAAGTAATAATCATTTGTTATATTTATTAAATGTTCTAAATCTAAACCTCTGTTTTTATGACTATATATCTTTTGGTATTCTTTTTTTACACTAGCTGGATAAAACAAATTAATCACCAAATTAATTATATAATATTATTTATTTTTTTACTAGATTTTTAAATTTGTTACTTATTTTTTTACTTTTATTTACACGTTTTTGACAAATAAACTAAATTATGGTAAAATACTAATAACTTTGGAGGGGTTTTATGGCAAAGTATTATTTAATTAGAGGATATAATTTATTAAAAAACTGGAAGAGTGAAACTATAAAAAAAATAAATTTAACTTTATCAAATTTAGAAGATATTGATACTTTTACTGCAGGGTTTACTGATTTAAATGATTTAAAAAAATTTTTAATGAGTCAAGGTTTAATAAATTCAATGAATGAAGATATTGCTATTGGTACTGAAAAATATGATAAATTTGCTGAAGAAAAGATAATGATTAAAATTTTTAATGGAGAAAAATTAATTTTTAGAAGTGACTTATATAATTTTTCTATATTTGATAGATTTGATAATTATCTAGAACTTGCTGATAAGATATGGGAATATGTTAAAAAACGTGCTAATGATAAACAGTTTATGAGATATATAGTATCTGATTATATAACTAAATATGGTGATTCAAATTCTAAAGTAAAAGCTCCTATTTATAAAGATGGTTCTTTATTTGTTTTAGAAAATTGTTTAAATAGTCCTGAGTATGCTAAATATAATAGAAATGAATATCAATTATGTTTTTGTAATTTTTTCTTTAATGAATTATATAAATGTGAAAGAAAAAAATCTTATTCGGGAACTGTTTTTGTTGCTAATAAAAATAAGATTAATGAAAAAGGTTTACATGATTTATTAGTTCATATAATTGATTATATTAAAGAATATGAATTAAATAAAAAAGAAAGCTATAAAGAAGAAGAGGAATTCTTAGAAAATCGTGATTTTGAAAGACCTTTAAAAAAGTATTTGAAAGAAAATAATATAAAAGATATAGAAAAAGATGATTATGCAACAAGTTTAATTATTGATAAAGATAGACTAGTAAGAAAAACAGATGGAATGGAATAATTTCATCTGTTTTGTTATAATTTAATTGGTGGTATAATGCAAGAGTTTTTAAATTATTTAAAGTATGAAAAAAAATATAGTGATTATACTATTTTAAATTATAAATTAGATATTAATAAATTAAATGATTATTTAGGTATTAATAATTATGATTATAAAAATTTAGATTATGATAAAGTTAATGAATTTATTATTTTTTTAAAGAAAAGTTTAAGTTCTAATTCTATAAATAGAGTATTATCAAGTTGTAGGACTTATTATAATTATTTAGAAAAAAAGAAAAGAGTTAATAATAATCCTTTTAAATTAGTTAATAGTTTAAAAAAAGATAAAATGCTTCCTAATTATTTTAAATATAATGACTTTGTATCTATGGTTGATTCTATTGATACTACAAAACCATTAGGAGTAAGGAATAGAGCATTGTTAGAATTACTTTTGGCTACTGGAGCTAGGGTTAGTGAAATTGAAAGTATTAAGTTATGTGATATTGATTTAAATAATAAAGAAATTAAAGTATTAGGAAAAGGAAATAAAGAAAGAATAGTTTATATTAATAATCATGCGAAAGAAGCACTAGAAGACTATATTAATGGTGCTAGAAATATTTTAAATAAAAGTAAATGTGATTATTTATTTATTAATCATATTGGTACCAAGTTAACTGATCGGGGTATCAGAGATATTATAAATGAAATAATAAAGAGGTCTTGTTTAAATTTAAAAATATCTCCACATACATTTAGACATTCATTTGCAACAATGTTATTAAATGAAGGGTGTGATCTAAAAAGTGTACAGGAGTTATTAGGACATGTTAATTTAAGTACTACTAGTATATATACTCATGTAACTAATGAACAGATTAAAAATGTGTATTTACATACTCATCCAAGAAGCCGTGAATAGGCTTTTTTTAGTGCTTGACAAGGGGGGGGGGGGCT
>CAKOLD010000029.1 GCA_934096015.1 uncultured Bacilli bacterium | reverse complement strand
CCCCCCCCCCCCCCCCCCCCCCCCCCCCCCTAAATGTATAATGATAAGTAGTATAGGGTTCTACATCTACTTATAAAGTTAGACAAAATATTCTATAATAATAATGTATATTAAAATGGAGGAGTAGAAAATGAAAAATAAAAAACGAATAGTAATATCAGGAATAACCTTATTTTTAGTAACAATAATGTTGTTAGGTCTTACTTACGCCTATTACAAAACTAGAATAAATGGAAACAGTAAAGATAAAAGTATAAGTGTTGTAAGTAAGAAATTAGAAATAACATACACAGATGGAAATGGAGTAATAGAGGGAACTGGAATAGAACCTGGATATACTCTAACAAAAACATTTAGTGTAGAGAATACTGGCGATGAAAAAGTAAATTACAAAGTGTATTTTGAAAATGTTGTGAACACATTCACAAGAAGCGAAGACTGGACATATAAAATAAGCTGTCAGGGAACTTCTACTACTTGTGATGGCATAGATTCTACTACTTTTCCTACATCAGAAAAATCTTTGGTGTTAGAAAATGATATAGCAAGTAAAGAAACTCAAACTTACACTTTAACATTAACATATGCTAACTTAACAGATATAGATCAATCAATTGATATGGGTAAAAGTCTAAGTGGAAAAATTAATATAACAAAAGATTATAAAGATACAGCTAATATGACGACTAGCGACTATAAACAAATATCATATACATTAAACTCTACAACCACTTCTAATCAAATAATGTATTTATACGATAATATAGGAACTGAGCTTTTAAAGAATGGCGAAAATACAATAACTATAAAATATAAATATTATACAAATGAAAATAGTAAAGATAATGATTTTTTAACATTTATGCTAAAAAATAATACATCATCATCTAGTCCTTATAGTGGAGGAACAGTTGCTCAGTCATCATTTAAAATTGGCCAACAACAAGGAAGTTTGGAAAAGACTCTAACCGTTAATATAGATAAAACTAATTATCAAAACACAAGCCTTGTTTTACTAGTTAGACAAACACCAGATATCACCACTTCAGATCCCTTAAATTACACTTGGAACTTTGATATTATAGATTTAGTTGTAAATGGAATTTCTGTAAATGATAAATTCGTTAAAATAAGTAATTCAGCAACAACTACAATAACGGATACTGAAAAAACTATATATAATAGCAAATATAGTAACAAAAAAGTTGCGGTTTTAGGAGATAGCATTACAGTTGGAACTGGAGTGTATAGCAACGAGAATATAGTTACTAAACCTTATTGGCAGGTAGTAAATAAAAACTTATTTTTTGCTAGTATAGATTCTAATGGATGGGGTGGGTCAGCAATATCTAAAGAAGCCAGCTACACAGATAAAAGATATACCAAAAGATATCAAGAATTAGCAACTAATAATGATTTAGTTATGGTCTTTGGTGGAACTAATGATTATTCATTAAATGCTAAATTAGGAACGATTACTGATACAGCAAGTGATGAAAATCATGCGACATTTTATGCTTCTCTAAAGTTTTTGATGGAACACTTAAAAGCAGCGAATCCAAGTGGAGATATAGTTTTTATTACTCCAACTAAAAGAGGAGATAGAACTAAAGCAAATGATAATGGATACATTTTAGAAGATTATGTAAATGCAATCAAAGAAACTGCAAAATTATACGATGTTAAGATATGTGATTTATATAATTATGAAGATATTCAAACCAATAATGAAAACTGGCTAAAAGAATACATGCCAGATAAATTGCATCCAAATCAATTGGGCCATAATTTATTAGGTGATGAAGTCTCAGCATGTCTTTCATCTCTTAATTAACAATTAAAAATCTTTAATAAAAAAATATTAATGGTTTTTAATATTTAAGACACGTTTAGATTTATTATATAATTAAAAAAAATACTCATAATAAAAATAGGGTGAGACTATGAAAAATAAGTTTCTTTCTATTTTTATTTTTTTATTATTTGGTTTAATAATTATTAGAATGTTTAATCTAATGTTTCTAAAAAATGCTTACTATAAAGAAGAATTAATAAAAAAAACTGAAACTACTATAAAAGGTTTAAGTGCTCCAAGAGGAAGGATATTAGATCGTTATGGCAATATATTAGTAGACAATAAAGGAATAAAAACTATTGTTTATAGTAAAATACCAGGTATTAATATTTCTAAAGAATTAGAAATAGCTGAAAAGTTAGCAAACACTCTTAGTATTACTAATGATCCAAATTTATTAGAAATAAAAGAATACTATTATAAAAAACATAAGCAAGAAATTGACTCTAGAGTTGGTAAAGATATTATAAAAAAATATGAAGAAAGAAAAATAAATAGTACAGAATTATATGATGAAACTTTAAAAGTAATAACTGAAGAAGATATTAATAAATTAACTGCTTTAGAACATAAAAGTGCTTACATTTATAGCTTAATGAATAAGGGCTATAGTTATATGGATAAGATTATAAAAACTAATTGTACCAATGAAGAATATGTTCTTATAAACGATTTAAATTTACCTGGAATAAGAGCACTTTTAACATGGGAAAGAACATATAATTATAACGATACTATAAAAGAGATCTTGGGAAATGTTTCTTCTAATACTACTGGAATTCCTGCAGAAGAAAAAGATAAATATTTAAAAGAAGGTTATAGTTTAAATGATAGAGTGGGTATAAGTTATTTAGAAAAAGAATATGAATCATATTTAAAAGGAAAGAAAGCTATTTACAAAATAAATAGAGACAATACCTTAACTAAAATACAAGAAGAAGAAAGAGGAAATGATTTAGTTTTAGCAATAGATATTAATCTACAGCAAGAACTTGATAACATAATGAAAGAAGAAACTTTAAAAGCTAAAAAATATCCAGCCAGTAAATATTATACAGGAAGTTATGTAGTAATTAGTAAAGTAAAAACTGGAGAAATTCTTGCCCTAAGTGGAATGGGTATTAAAAATGATAATTCTTTTTATGATTCTTCAATAGATATAATTACCAATTCTTATACAATGGGAAGTGCTGTAAAAGGGGCTAGTATGACAGTGGGATATCAAAATGGTTTAATAGATTCTAATAAAAAAGTTAGAGATGGTTGTATCAAATTAAAAAGCAAAACAAAGAAATGCTCTTGGAAAGATTTAGGATATTTAAATGACATTAATGCTCTAGCATATTCTTCAAACTATTATCAATTTCTAATTGCAGTTAAATTAACTGGAGAAGACTATAAATATAATATGGCCTTAAAAAATGTTGATAAAGCTTTCGAAACTTATAGAAAAACTTTTGATTCTTATGGCTTAGGAACTAAAACTGGTATTGATTTACCGAATGAACAAGCAGGGCAAAAAGGAAGTCTTTTAACAGATGATTTATTGCTTAATTTAAGTATAGGTCAATATGATACATATACTCCAATAGAATTAAGTCAATACATTAATACCATTGCCACAGGTAAAAGAACAAAACTTAGTTTAATGAATAAAATAATTGGTAATGATGGGACTCTAATTAAGAAAAATGATCAAAAAATTTTAAATAAAATAGATATAGAAGAAAAAGATTTAAAACGAATACAAGAAGGATTTAGCTCAGTAAGTAAATATGGAACAGGAGCAAGTTACGTTAATAAAAAATATAAAGCAGCTGGAAAAACTGGAACGAGTGAATCCTTCCTCGATAGCGATTTAGATGGATTAATAGATGTTTCTACAACCACTAGAACATTTGCCATGTACGCTCCTTATGATGATCCAGAATACAGTTTTATTATCGTTAGTCCTCATATTGGTTATGAAAACAGTATAAGTAAATATAATTATCCAATAAATTTATATATTACTAAAAAAGTAACTAATATTTTATTTGAAAAATACTAAATACTTTGTTATAATACTAACGAGTCTGTACAAGGGAGGTGCAACCATGGCTAAGAAAAACGAAAATAGAACATACGTTGATTTTAAATGTTCAGAATGTGGTACTATTATAAGACCTATGAGTAAAAACAAGAAAAATACACCAGACAAATTAGAAATTAATAAGTTCTGCCCAAAATGTGGTAAAAAACAAACTTTTAAAGAAAAGAAATAAGGATATGAAAAAACGAAGAAAAATAATAAACCATGGAACTTTAACTGATTCTATTAATTGGTCAGCTTATTTTGAAACAATATCACATAGTCCAGCAAATGAACAAATATCAGTAAAAAGTAATAAGCTTGTAAAATGCCAAACTAAAAAGCTAACAAAAGTTCCATACAAAAGACTATATAGATAGGAGTAAACTATATGAATATTAATATAAACGATATAAAAAATGGTATGACTGTTATAATTGATGGAAATTTATGTTTAATCCAAGAATTTCAACATGTTAAACCAGGAAAAGGACCTGCTTTCGTTAGAATTAAATTAAAAAACTTAAGAACCGGTTCAACTGTTGAAGAAACTTTTAATACCAACATTAAAATCGAAAGAGCAAGAGTAGAAAAATCAAAAATGCAATATTTATATTCTCAAGGTGATTCATTTGTATTCATGAATACAGAAGACTATTCGCAATTAGAAATACCTTCATCTAAACTAGAAGAAGAAAAAAAATTCTTAAAAGAAGGTTTAGAAATAGATGTTTCTACTTATAACGGAGAAATAATAGGTATTGTTTTACCAGAAAAAATAGAATTTGAAGTAACAGAAACTACGGACGCTACAAAAGGTAATACAACAAATAATGCTATGAAAGATGCGACAATTGAAACAGGATATGTTGTAAAAGTTCCATTATTTATAGCAACAGGAGAAAAAATTATTATTTCATCTAAAGATGGAAAATATGTATCTCGTGCTTAATTACAGTTTACTGTAATTTTTTTTTACTTAAAAAAATTATAATGATAAAATATAAATGGAAGTGATTTTAGTGACATACTATAAGGTTCAATCTCAAATAGGTAAATTTTATTTGCTAAGTGATATAGAATATTTAACACATCTATTATTTAAAATACCAAATATAAGGGATAAAAATATTGAAAAAAAAGAGAAATTACCAATATTTAAAGGAGCCACAAGATGGTTAGATCTTTATTTTAAAGGAGTTTCTCCCGAATTTAAACCAAAATATAAAATAGAAAAACATAAGATGAAAAATTCTAAGATTCCCAAAAATATAGAACGTTGTAGTTGGTGTAATTTAAATAATAAAAATTATATAGAATACCATGACCATGAATGGGGAATTTTAAATACCAGTGATGAATACCTACTAGAAATGCTTATTTTAGAATCATTTCAAGCAGGTTTATCATGGGAATGTGTCTTAAATAAAAGAGAAACCTTTAGAACTTGTTACGATGGTTTTAATATAGAAAAAATATGTAAATATAGCGATGACAAAATTACAGAACTATTAAATAATAAAAAACTTATTAGAAACAAACTTAAAATAAAAGCAAGTATTAATAATGCTAAAATATTTAAAGAAATTATTAAAGAATATCAAGGATTTTATAACTACTTAAAAACCTTCACTAAAGGAAAAATAATATATGAAGTTGGTAAAACAAAATCAGATATTTCTGATAAAATTTCAATTGATTTATCTAAAAGAGGGATGAAATTTGTGGGAAGTACTATAATTTATTCTTATCTTCAAGCTATTGGTATAATCTATTCTCACGATAAAGAATGTTTTATGTATAAAACAAAAAATTGACTATTATAATTGTAAAACCATAATATTTAATATATAATTAATATAGGATAAAGGAGATCAAAATGAAAATAAATAAAAATATATTAATAATAGTAATAGCAGTATTAATAGTATTAGGCGGAGCCGTTTTAAAAAAAGTAAACACCAATAAAAATGCCACAGAGGATAAGACAATAAAAGTTAAAAATAATCAAGTTAAACTAGTAAAAAATGAAATAAGTGATATTAAGTTAGAAGATTTTGAAAATGATGAACTTACTATGAAAAAACCAGCTGGATGGACCGTTACTTCAGCTGGTACTGGGATGTATTATGCAATTAGTATATATGATACTAATAATACTAGAAATAAAATATTTCTTATGTTAAAAATTCAACCATTTTTAAAAAGCGAAGCAAGTTTAAAGTATTGGAAAAATTATGCTTCTTTAGCAGGAAATACTGAAACCTATAAACCATTTACAACTGCTGTAGTATTAACAGAACCTACCGTAAAAGAATTTTTTACAAAATTTAATGACGTAATCACTTTCCTAAAAGGAATAGATAGCACTTATAATAATGTATCATTTCCTACAATAAATAATTTTAATATAGTAGAAGAAACTGCTGCAAATAGTTCTTTTAAATCAGTGGCACTTGATGACAAAATAATTAGAGCAACATTCAAAGATGAAAAACAAGAAGATGCTGAAGGTATGTTTATGGCCAGCGTTGTTAATTTTGGAGACTATAACATGGGAGGTATTGATACATCATACTATATGGTATATAACATTATGAGTATTACTTCTGAAAAAGATAAATTTATTGACTATAAAGACTTACTATTGAATTCAATAAATTCTATTAATTTTAAAGAAAGTTATGTTAAAAAGACAATTGATGATGGCAATGCTCAAACTAAAAAAGCCTTAGAATTAAGTGCTCAAATGCAACAAGCTTTTAACTCTTATATGAGTGCTTGGGAAACTCGTCAAAAAGCTTACGATATTATGAGTCAAAAACAAAGTGACGCTACACTTGGTTATGAAAGAGTTTATAATACAGATACAGGGGAAATATATAAAGCCTACAATGGATTTACTGATGATTACGATGGTAATGAATATAAATCAATATCCGAAGAAATGTATACCGAGAAGACAAGTGGGTATATTGAAAAATAGAAAAATGGTTATAATGAACAGTAACCAAAAACACTAAAAAAAGCTGAATCTCTTGTAAAAAAAATATTTGTGTTTTCAAAATAATTCCAGAGCAAGAATATAATGTTAAAATCTTAAATTATATAGATGGACAAAATATAAGCGATTGGTTTTAATAAAAAAGACTTACACAAAAGTAGAAGTTGTAAGATAAATGTAGACAAATAAAAAAAGGTCTACATTTTTTATTATAATAAAAATGGAGGTAAAAATATGACAAAAATAAGAAAAGAACCAAATAGATATTAGTCAAAAGAATAAAAATGGTGAAAAGTCTTTAATAAAAAAAGATTATCAATTATATAAGTATTCAAAAAATAAAAAGAGGATATAAAACCTTGAAACACTTTTCTCTATAGATCAAGGTGCGGTATATTCCTCAATTTAAGACCTAAATATGCACTAAATTATAAAACCCCAATTGATTACATTGATGCTTACTCTAAGGAGTGCATTTCACATAACTCAACTAGGGTTTAAATAAATATTTTTTGTGTCTACTTTCTATTGAAAAGTTCAATTAAATACAGTTTTATTTTTTAGATTTCTTATTCAATAATTTTTGAACTATATTAGCAGCTGGTATATCTCCAACAGCATTTAATAATGTTGCTGGTGCATCAATTATTGTCGCAATGATTGTTAATATAGGAAGTGCTGCAATAGGGAATCCTAACATTGATATAATAAATGTTTCTGAAATTGTTCCGCCACCAATTGGAACAGCACTTATAAGTAATGTTGCTACTAAAGCTACTAATAAAATAGTAAATACACTAGCGTTAGAATTAAATAAGCTTACTAAAAACATAATCTTAAATACACTACCAATTATAGATCCATCTTTGTGAAAACTGCTTCCTAAAGGAATAGTAGTATCCACAACAACATCATCTAATCCCATGTTTTTGCAAGCCTTATTATTAACAGGTATACAAGCTGCAGAAGAACATGTTCCTAATGCTGTAAAAGTTGGAGGTAAAATATGTTTCCAATATTCTTTTAATCCCTTTTTGCCACGTGTTGCAAGAACTAATAGAGGATAAACACCTAAAAATACTATAGCACAAGCAACGATGTTCATAATAAAAGTCTTTAAAAATCCGATTGTTATGCTAGAACCAAGTGTACCAACCAAATTAGCAAAATAACAAGCAAGTCCAATTGGAGCATAATACATAATTAAATCAATGTATTTCATAACAACAGCATTAAGAGATTCTAATAATTCTAAAGCCTTATTTCCCTCTTTACCACATTTACTAAGAGCGATACCAATTATTATAGAAAATACCATTAATCCTAATAAATTATCACGAGTTAACAATAAAGAGAAATCACTAACACTAATAGCAGTAACAGTTCTTTCAAGTAAATTCATATCACTAACTTCTTCACTACTAGTATCAAATAATTGAGTTATTTTCTCACTATCTTTTTTATTAACTAAATTAACTGTTTTAGAAACTCCAAATCCAATAAATAAGCTTATTAAACTCATTCCTAAAAATACAACTAAAATATTAACCAATATTTTACCAATCTTTTTAGTATCTTTTATTCTACCAATAGAAGTAGAAATAGTTAAAAACACTAATGGAACAATAATTACTAATAATAAATTTAAAAATAAATCTCCAAGTGGAGCAACAATACTCACTTTATCTTTAAAAATAATACCAGCCAATCCTCCAATAATAACACTACCAATCAAAATAATACTTTGACGATAAGTATTCCAAATTTTTTTCATTTTTTCACTCCTTTAATAACATTGTATTACAACTTTAACAAAAATAATTAATATGTGTATTCACACAAAATAAAAAAATACACACAAAATACACAATTGTGTTATAATAATAACCGTGATGTTTATGAAAAAAATAATAAAAATGAATACAGGTAAAAATGTCCTATCTTTAGGTAATTTCTGTAATATAGTAAAAGAAACTGCAATTAATAAGCATAATTCCAACCAAGTAGAAGTATGTTGTATACTTTTTAATAAAGAATCTATAAACCCTTCTACAATCAATAACTATTGTACCGGTTTAAGAAGTATAAATAGTGATTATAAACAAATATATTTAAATTATCAAAAAAAAATTACTAAAAATAAATTAATATTATGTGATAAAGTGATAGAAATATGTAATATACTATCAGGAAATATTTATGATATTACTGATAAATTAATCTATATTAATACTAATAAAAAATTAAAAGAATTATCTATAAAATTAATTAATTTAGCAAAAGAAGATAAAAATTTAAACATTGATTATTTAAATAAACTTAATAATTATTTTGATGATAATAATCTTTATGAATTAATTGTGAATGTTATATTCTATATTGTATTAGAAAATAAGCAACCAATATATGAAATAGGGGATAATAAGGAAGTTATAGAAAAAATACTTAATAATACAACCATAAGTCCTTATGAGTTAGAAAAATTTCTTAATTTACAATTAAAAGAAGGTATAAATTTTACATACAATTTATATAACCTTGCCAAAGAAAATAATGCTTATGCTTGTTATGAACTCGGTTTGTTAGAATTTAAAGGAGAAATAGAAGGATATCCTAGATACTATGAAAGTTTAAAATATTTTAAAATTTCTTCAGAAAAAAACCACCCTTCAGCTTGTTACTTAATAGCATATATCATATTAAAAGGTTTTGTTAACGCAAATAAAGACGATATTAATTATGCTTTAGTAAATTTAGAAAAAGCTATTAAACTTGGAAATGCTGCTTCTTTAAACCTTTTAGGACAATTATATTTAGAAGGAAAATATAAAGAACAAAATATAAACTTAGCTTTAAAATACTTTGAAGAAGCTAAAGAAAAAAAATATGTGTATGCTAGTAATAATTTAGGAAAATATTATGAAAATCAAAAACAATATCATAAAGCTTTAGAATACTATCAAGAAAGTGCTAACTATCAAGAATCTTGGGCTTGTAATAAAGTAGCAGAATTCTATAGATTAGGTAAACATGTCAAAAAAGACGAATTAAAAGCTTATAAATTATATATGACTGCAATATCTTCTCCTATAAAAAATAGAAATTTTTATGCTCATTATAATCTAGCAAAATACTATTATTTACAAGGTAATATCTCAGCAAATATAGAAAAGAATCAAGAATTAGCTTTAAAACACTATACAATTGCTAGCAATCACGGAATTATAGAAGCTCAAATAGACTTGTTAATAATTAAAACTTTACAATATAAAGAAAAACCCAATAATTCTTTATTAGAAGAAATTAATTCTCTAAAAAGAATATTAGAAAATAATAAAATGTATAATCAAAACATAAAAAAGAAAGTTGAAGACAATTTAAATAATATAAAAAAAGAGATTAATTTAAATATTTAACAAACAAAAAACGAGTAGCAAACTCGTTTTTTAATAAATCATTATACACATTCTACATAAGTGTCATTTAAACACTTAATTACACAACAACAACTTAAATCCATTGTAAAGAAACTATTAGTAGCAATATAAGGTATACTATTACAGCAGCTATCCTCTGGATTTGGTGCAAGAACTCTAAATGTACAACAATTTCCGTCTAGTTTTTCGACTCTAAATACACTTGAACATTCAGCAAGGCAACTATTTGATTGTGGATTAGAACATACTGTAGTTGAATCTTTAGTTATAGGCATACTCCATGGTACACCATTACCACAACAAGTATAAATCATTACAGGTCTAGTGTTGCATACTAAACAATTAGGTCCACCACCAAGCATTGGTCTATCACAAGAGTCTAAACAACTTTCTGGGCAAGCATTTTGTTGAAGTATTAATATTACCTTTAAAATTTCAGCAATACAATTACCTTCTGTTTCATTTTTATTACACATATATTATTCACCCCTTCATATATACTCAATATATTTTATGTATTTTTGTTAATTTAGTGATTTTATTTTTAAATAATTTATAGTATAATTAAAATATAATATATAAGAGGTGATAACCATGTGGTGGCAATATTTAATTATTTTTATAGTATTAGCAATTATATCTTTAATTATTGTTAAACTAAATAAAAAGAATTTTAATCTAGAAATAAACAAATTAGTAACATACTTGGGAGGAAAGGAAAACATCCTAGATGCAGAAGTAAATATGTCTCGTTTTAAAGTTACTTTAAGAGACGTTACTAAAGTAGACAAAGATGCTATACAAAAGCTAGGTGCTCAAGGAATCGTAGAAATTGATAATCAATTAAAAATTGTTTTCGGGCCTAATGCTAGACAATTAAAAAAATATATTAATGAAATAAGATAGACTTTTATAGTCTTTTTTTAGTGCTTGACAGGGGGGGGGGT
>CAKOLD010000028.1 GCA_934096015.1 uncultured Bacilli bacterium | reverse complement strand
CCCCCCCCCCTTGTCAAGGCATAAAAAAACAAGCTTGATGCTTGTTATCTATCTTCTAAGAAATATTTTTTATTTACAATAAAATATTGTATTCCTGAAAATAATGAAAGTATAGTTGCTAAGTATAGTAATATTTTATCTAGTGGCAATCCTATTAATTCAAATGGTAGATTTGAAAAAAATATTAAACTTAATCCCACCATCATACAGATAGTTTTAATTTTTCCTGCTATACTAGCCCCTACAACATTTCCTTTACTTCCTGCTACCATTTTTATAGAGTCTACTACAGTATCTCTAGTAATTATAACTACTGGAACTATAACAGGGATTAATCTATTATATGCCATTATTATTAAAGCTCCATTTACAAGAACTTTATCAGCAATAGCATCCATAACTTTTCCAAAGTCTGTAACCATATTATGTTTTCTAGCATAATTTCCATCTACAAAATCTGTAACAGAGGCTACTACAAATAGGATTCCTGCTATTATATAGTCTAGCCCTATTGAAACATTTCCTATTTCATATAAAGGTATTTCTAAATTTATTTGATCATAGGGAAATAGTAACATCACTATTATAATTATAGCCATTATTATTCTGGCCATTGTTAATTTGTTTGGTAAATTCATAAATATACATTCCTTATCTAATTTGGTTTATACTCCAAATAACTGCAAGTACAACTAATATAAGTATTCCTATGTAACTTAATACGTATGGCCAAGTCCTAGTTTTAGGGATGGCTCTTGTATATGGTGAAGCAATTCTTTCTTCACTTTTTTCTTCTAATTCTTTTTCTCTGACTGCTTTTTCGATATCTGCCATTGGTATTTTAGAAGTTGTTTCAAATAAGTAACTATTAAATTCATCAATCATTTCTTCTTGATTTAATCCTAAGTATTTAGCATAATCACTAATATATTTTTTTAATTCAAATATATCTTTAAATGATCCAATATTTCCTTCTTCTATTTGTTCTAAAAATATTACGGGTATATTTATATCGTTGCTAGCTTCTTCTATTGTAACCCCTGATATTTCTCTTGCTGTTTTTAAATTCTCTCCGACTTCAATCAAGAGATATCACTCCTTTAAAAATATAAAAAAATAATTTTCTTATAAGCCATGTTCTGTACTCTATAAGAGCGGCAAACATTTATCTATGAAATAATTCATCTTCTACTTAGTTCATTTTCCTTGTAGAAGTTCCCCTACCATAATTTGGGTTTCTCACTTGTGGGGTTTACCACGTTCCACCATTCAAGTTTCCCTGAACACTCGTCTCTTTGGCACTTTTACATCTAATAAAACCATTTGAGGTTTCCTCGAAGCCGTTAGTTAAACTACCTAAGGTTATTTTTTCCCTTAGCACAAACACTACAATCATCTCAGAATTGTGTGAGCATGGACTTTCCTCTACTATAAATAGCAGCGTTTGCCCAGAAAATTATTCTTTATATACTATTTTTTCCAAGTTACTTAGTCTTCTAAGAAGGTCTACATTGTTTACTGTATTTCCTCCAGAGGAAACTTCACTTGCTTCAATATTTGTTTTTAATTTACGATATTCTACTTTTATTTTATTATTTTCATCAATTAATATTCTATTATCATGTTCTAATTTTTTTATAACGTTCATAAATTCTGTATAATCATGAATAACCATATCTAAAAACTTATCTACTTCTTGTGGTCTATATCCTCTTGCATCAACTTTAAATTCTTTATTTAGAATTTCTTCTGGAGTTAAAAATAATTTTTCACTATACATATTTTCACCCTTCTTATATAGTTATTCTATAAAAAAATATATGATTTGTCAATATAAGGGCTATTTTAGAATATAGTAAAATCTAAATTTCTTTAGCAAGTACTTTACTTAATGCAGTGGATTTATCTTTATTTAATTCTATTAATTTTTCTAAAACAAGGACTTGCTTATCTGTTACGGATAATCCTCTATATTTAAAGTCTGGACCTGTTATTTCTAATGTTGTAAAAAATTCGTAATTAACAAATCCGAATAGATTAATTAATATATCTTTTGGTGCTAAATTAATAGATTGATGTTGAGTATTTATTTTTTGATATTTTTTCCAAATTTCATTAATATCTTTATTATATTTTACTAAGACGTATGTTTCTGCAAATAAATCATGTCCTGATACTAACTCATTTCTTTCATATATCTTATATACTTCTCCTTCAGGAGATATCATAACATTCCAACCTTTTATGTTTTCTAAATTATCAATGTTATATGGATATAAATACACATTTGTTTCTTCCATATAAAAACCCCCTTTTTTATGGGGAGTATATTATCATAATATTAACTTAGTGTCAATTTTTCCTTTATATTGTTTATTAATTCATCTATTTCGCTAGTATGTTCTAGAATGTCAGTACTGTTTAGACAATTATTGAATTCTTTTTTTAAAATAATGTTCATTTTAGCATTTTCAGCAAAACTTGTTAGACTTGTAAGGGCAGATTCTGTACTATAAAGGTTTTTATCTAAACAACCTATTGCAATTGCTATCATTTGTTTATTTTTTAATTCTTTGTTTTTATAAAGAGGATTTAAACGGTCCATAAATATTTTTAAATCTCCTGATAGTAAATTCCATCTTGTTGGAGTTATAAACATTATAGTATTTTCTTGTCTTATTAAGTCTATATTATTTTTCATATCATCTGTAAAGTCACATACTCCATTTTTATCACAATCCATACATCCTGTACATAAATGAATTTTTTGATTACCTGGTGTTATTATCTTACAAATTATTCTTACTTTTTCTAATTCTTCTTTGATTTTTTTTGCTAAATTATAACTATTTCCTTCTCTTCTAGATCCAACAATTATTAACATTTTATCACCTATTTAAATTATGGATTAAATTATAATTTATATACTTGTTTTTTAAATACTTTATTACTTTCTTCAATTTCTTCTATTATTTGATTAATTAAAAAATCAATTCTCATTTTATCACTCCAATGTTATTGTAGCATTAATGAAAATTGATTCAAGGTTTTCGACAAATTATTGGTTTATTTGATAGTATTTTAGTATGCTATCAGCAATTTTGTAGCCTATTTGTTTTCTGTTTTCAACTATCCATTTGGCATCATCATTTTGATCATGGTAAGCAACTTCTATTAAAATACCAAAGTTTAAATATAAATTATTAACTTCTCCAAGGGCTCCATTAGCGTATTTTATACCTCTGTTGGCTTCTAAATCTTCTTGATTATAGTAGATACTAAATAAATCACTTTGTATTAGATGAGCTAGACTGTAAGAGTTACTGTTTGCATCATCTACCCAAGTTTCTATACCGTTTCCCGTGTGATCAAGAGAAGCATTTGAGTGAATTGCTATATGGGCATCAACATTCAAGTAGTTACTATCAGCTATCCATCTGTTTATATTACCCCATGATTCATTACGATAAACGGTTACTCCAGCGGCAACTAGTTTTTCTTCTACATAATCAGCAATCTTGTTCATTTCTTTCATTTCATTTGTATAGCCTACACTTTCAACTCCAATGTTATTAGCTTGATTAGATGGACTTAGATAAATTTTAAATTTATCTTTTTTCTTAGTATGAAATTCAAATTTCTTTTCTATACTGTCATTCTTTTTATCTTCTTTGACAATGGTTCTTACAGTTACATCATCATTTATGGTTAAGGGTTCAGTATATTTTATTCCATTTGTTTTAGGATCAGTTCCATCTATTGTGTAGTATATTTCAGAAGTTTCACTATTAGTTTTTAATTCAACTTTTGTTCCAGGTATAATATTTTTAGGATTATAATCAATAAATACAGGATCTAGGGTTGGCTTAGCATTTAAAGTGAATACCACTTCACTAGATTTTGTATAGTCTTCATATCCTTCATATAAAGCTTTTACTACTAGTTTATAATTTGATGCAGCATCAAATATTTTATTAGAAAGCATACAAGTTTTTTTATGAATTTCAGTTTCTTTAACTATATGTCCCTCTTTATATATTTGTAATAAATAACTTGTAGCATTTTCTCCACCTTCAAACGTTAATATAACGTCATCATAATTTAAAACACTATTTATTTTAGGACTAGTAATTTTAACTTCTTTTACTGGAGATAATAAACTATAAAGATCTATAGAACTAATTATTTGACCATTTTCTAATATTTCATAAGTTATAATGGTTTGTTCTTCTTTATATAGGTAATTATCTATTTCAAGTTCAGTTTTATCTAATTTTTTTTGAGATATTTTTTTACCATTTTTTTTAATTCTATATTCATAGTTTCCACTATCTAAAGAACCATCTATTAATAATAAAGAATTATTATCTTGATCTAATACTAAATTATTTTCAGTACTAAATGAAGGTTCTGTCCAAGTAAAAGTATAGGGTTCATTTATTTCTAGGGAGTTTCCCTTATTATCATAGGCTATTACAGTTATTTCATATTTAGAATTATATTCTAAATTATTTAATTTTAAGGATGCATTAGGTTCTGTTACAGTAGTATGTTCTATACTAACTCCATAAGTGTCATAAACTATAATGTCATATTCTTTAGCACTTTTTACTTTTTCAAAATAAAGATAAAAGTCTGATCCTAAATTATTGATTTTTATAAAATCAAAATTATGCAATATATTTCCACTATTTAAAATAATATAAGCAAATATTATTGTTGTTATGATGAAAGTAACTACAATTATTATTAATAAACGAATTATTTTTTTCATTGTATCACTTCCCTATATTAACATAATTATACTACATTCAGTTTTAAATTAATAGACTAATTTTTTAGACTGTGATATATTATGGTTGGTGGTAAAATGAATAAAAAGGGATTGTTATTATTAAGTAACTTGTTTTTTGTAATTGTTTTTTTAGCGTATATTTCTAATAGTAGATTGATAGAAATTGGTAATAGTTTAACTATTAATTTGACTTATTTTATTTATCCACTAGTGTATTTATTTTTAGGAGTTATTGTAAATTATTTTGGTAATAAAACTGCTAGAGATGTTATTAAAGCTACTTCTATAACTTTTATTACAACCATTTTATTAATTATGATTATTAATTTGATTCCTAGTAATTTGGATACAGTAAAGTATGAGCTTTTATTTAAAAGTGTATTTACTCCAAATAGTATCATTTTTCATAATTTTACTATTTTTTATCCAGATTTGATATTTTTAGGGGCTTATTATTTTTTATTTATATTGACTAGTTATATTATGGTAGCAGTATTTAGTGCTGTTTTAGGAGAAACTAAAAATTTTATTGCATTTTATTTATCCATGTTTATTTCTTTAATATTATTTACAATATTATTATTATCTGTTGATTGTCTAGTTATTAATAAATTAATTTTTAAAGATTATATATTTGTATTAACTGCTGGTTTTATTGTTACAATTGCTCTCAGTATAATAATATTATTTATTAATTCAATTATTAATTTATTTAAAAAATCAAACCAAGATTAAAGGTTTGATTTTTGTTTGGTCTTTTTCATTTATTTTATAAACTGCTAATAAAGTATTTTGATATTTAAATAAGATGAATTTACTATTATAAGTGTTATTAAACATTTGACCATTTTGAATTTTTGTAATATCATCTTTGTTTATTTTGATTACTGGATAATCTTTAAAAATTTCTTCAAGATCAATTATTTTATAATCATCATTTTGAATTTGTTCTAAAGTATAACTTTCTTCTATGGTAAATTTTCCTTGTTTTGTTCTAATTAAGTTTGTCATTGTGGCATAAGTACCAAGTTTTTCGGCAAGATCTCTAATTAAACTTCTTATGTATGTACCTTTAGATACGGTTGTTTCAATAGTTACTTCTTCTTTTGTATATTTTATTAATTCTAAGTTATAAATTTTTACTTTTCTTATTGGTAATGTTATTGTTTCATTGTTTCTTGCATATTCATATAATTTTTTACCATTAACTTTTACTGCAGAATATATTGGAACTTCTTGATCGTATTCTTTAGGAAATGTTTTAAGACAATTTAGAATTTCTTCTTTAGTAGGTATTTTGTCACTGGTTTTTATTACGTTACCGGTAATATCTAACGTATCTGTTAACTCACCAAATTTTAAAGTTGCAATGTATTTTTTTGTTTCACTAGTTAGAATATCTGATAACTTGGTACATTTATTTAAAGTAATAATTAATACTCCTTCTGCTATTGGATCAAGAGTTCCTGTATGACCTACTTTTTTAGTATTAAATTTTTTCCCAATAATATTTACTATGTCTCTACTGGTATAATTTCTAGGTTTATTGATAATAATTATTCCATCCATATTTTTCTCCTAAAAAACAACAATTTTATAATTGTTGTTCCTCTTCTTTTTCATGAATCTCATTTATTATGCTTTCAATCTTATTACCATATTCTATTGATTCATCATAAACAAATTTTAATTTTGGAGTGTGTCTTAAATCAATTCTTTCTGCAAGTTCCGTTCTTATATATCCACTAGCTTCTGCTAAATCTTTTAATATAGTTTGTTTGTCTAAGAAGCTAGTGAAATATACTTTAGCAAAACTTAAATCGTTAGTTACTTCACACCCAGTAATTGTTACTGTTTTTAGCGTGGTATCTCTAGCGTCATTCATTATGATCTCACTAATTTCTTTTACCATTTGAGATTCAATTCTTTTTATTTTAATTTGATTCATAATTAATCTCTTTTCTTTTCTTGAAGTTCATAACATTCAAAGATATCTAGTTCTTTTATATCGTTATATCCATCAATTGTAATACCGCATTCTAAACCAGCTTTTACTTCTTTTACTGTATCTTTTTCTCTTTGGACACTAGCGATTTTTCCATCATAAATAACTACACCATCACGAATGATTCTTACGCTAGCACCATTTTTTATTATACCATCTTTAACATATGAACCAGCAATTGAACCAACTTTAGAAAATTTGAATAATTTTCTTACCTCAGCATTTCCTAAAATAACTTCTTCATACTCTGGATCTAGAATACCTTTCATCGCTTGTTCCATTTCTTCTACTAATTTATAAATTATTGTATATAATCTGATATCAATTCCATATTCTTTAGCAACTTCTTTAGTTTTTGTTGATGGAACTACGTTAAATCCTATAACTATAGCTTTTGAAGCATTTGCTAAAATAATATCACTTTCAGTGATGGCACCAATTCCGCTTCTTATAACTTTTATTTTAACGCCTTCAACATCTATTTTTTCTAAGGCATTTTTTACAGCTTCTTCACTACCTCTAACATCGCATTTTAAGACAACATTGATTTCTTTAACACCTGATTGAATTTTATTAAATAAATCTTCAAATGAAACTGTTTCTTGTTTGAATTTTTTATCTTTGTATTGAATGAAACGTTTTTCTGCTATTTCTCTGGCTTCTTTTTCGGATTCAAATGCCATGAATTTATCTCCTGCTGAAGGATTATCTGATAATCCTGTAATTTCCACTGGAGTTGATGGTCCTGCTTCTACAATGTTTTGACCTAAATCATTTTTTAAAGTACGAATTCTACCGTGAGTTGTTCCAACAACTACTGGATCTCCTAAACGTAGAGTACCATTTTGAATTAATAAAGTGGCTATTCCTCCGATGTTTTTATCAATTCGAGATTCAATAACACTTCCGATTGCATAACGGTTTGGATTTGCTTTTAATTCATTGATTTCACTGATTGCAAGTAGAGTTTCTAAAAGTTCATCTACACCAGTACCAGTTTTAGCAGAGATATTAACAAAAGGAATATTTCCACCCCAAGCTTCTGGAGTTATGTTATATTCAGCCATTTCTGTTAGGATTCTATCAACATTTGCGTCTGGTTTATCAATTTTATTTACAGCAACAACAATTGGTACATTAGCACTCAAAGCATGATCTATTGCTTCTTTAGTTTGAGGCATTACACCATCGTCTGCTGCTACAATGATAATTACTATATCAGTTACACTTGCTCCACGAGCGCGCATTTCAGTAAATGCAGCATGTCCAGGAGTATCAATAAATGTTATTTTATTTCCTTGATATTCAACTTGGTAAGCACCTATATGTTGAGTGATACCTCCACTTTCTTTTTCAGCTACATGACTATTTCTAATGTAATCTAGTAAAGTTGTTTTACCATGGTCTACATGTCCCATAATGGTTACAACTGGAGGACGACTTACTAAGTCTTCTTCTTTGTCAATTATTTCATATTGTTCAAAATTAGATATATCTTGTGTTTCTTCTCTTTTTAAAGTTTTATTATAGTCTAAGACAATTAATTCAGCAGTTTCAAAATCAATGACTTGATTTAAACTTATCATTAATCCTAGAGTAAATAATTTTTTAACTATTTCACTGCCATTAACATTTAAAGAATTTGCTAAATCAGCAACAGTCATTCCTTCTTTATAAACAATTATATTTTCCATTACTTCATTAGTTGTTAATTTTTCTTTATTTTTATACATGGCTTTTTTATTTTTTAAATAGTCATTATCGTTATTGTTTTTCTTTTTTAATTTTTGTTTTTTTACTCCTGTGTCTTTAACTTCTTGAAGATTTGATTCCATCATTATGTTTTCTACTGCTTCATCTAAAACATCAGCTTCATTGTAATCAATTTCACTATCTGTTGAGATTACATTTATAGCGTTATCTAACATAATTACGGAATCTTCATCAAGCATATCGTCTGCACCAGTAACTTTTATATCTAAATCACGGCACTTAATTAGAATTTCTTGAACACTTAATCCTAGTTCGTTAGCATATTCTTTTACTGTCATCATGTTATCGACCTTCTTTCTTATTTTATAATATTTAATAAATCTTCATAAATTTGATCTGGTATAGAAGTTTCTAAAACTCTATCTAATATTTTAGTCGTTTTTGCTTTATTTATTACTTGTTCGTCTTTCTTTAAGTAACAACCCTTACCGTTTTGTTTGCCAGTTTCATCTATAAAAACTTGTCCTTCTTTATTTTTTACTATGCGTATTAGTTCACGTTTTTCGCATCTTTCACGGGTTACTACGCACATTCTCATAGGTATTTTTTTAGGTTTCATTTTCTCACCTATTGATTACCCTCTGCTTGTATTTCTTCCATAGTTTTAATATTGATTCTAAAACGAGTTAGTTTACTTGCTAATTTAATATTAATTCCTTTTTTTCCGATTGCAAGTGAAAGATTATCTTCATTGACAACAGCAAGAGCTACTCTTTCTTTTTCATCATCTATGATACTTACAATAACATCTTTAGCTGGGTTTAAAGCATTTTTTATAAATTCTGCTGGATCTTCACTGTATAATACTAAATCAACTTTTTCTCCATTTAATTCACTTAGGATACTACCGATTCGGCATCCTCTTTCTCCAATACAAGTTCCAATAGCATCTACTCTAGGATTAGTAGAATAAACGGCTACTTTACTTCTTACACCTGCTTCACGAGCAACTCCGTATAACATTAAAGTTCCATCTTTAAATTCAGGTATTTCACTTTCAAATAATCTTTTAACAAATCCATAGTGTTTTCTTGTACATAATATTAAAGGTCCTTTAGTTGTTGCTTCTATTTTTTGAATGTATACTTTTATACTACTTCCCATTTTAACAACTTCTCCAGGAATCATTTCGCTTTTTGGTAAAATTCCACGAGCTCTTCCTAAATCTACATAGTAGTTTTTATTATCTTCCATTGCAAGTATTCCAACCATTAACTCATCTTGTTTATCAGCATATTCATTAATAATACTATTTCTTTCTGCTTCCCTAATTTTTTGAGTTAATACTTGTTTTGCAGTACTAGCTGCTACTCTTCCAAAATCAGCTGGAGTTACTTCAGTTTCAATGGTTTCACCAATTTTGATTTCTGGAACAAGTTTTTGGGCATCTTCTAAAAGAATTTGGGCATCTTCATTGATACTTGGTTCAGTATAAGTTATATTTCCTTCTTCATCAACGATTTCTTCTCCATCAATATAGTCTTCTACTACAACTAAGTATGAGAATACTTTTATATCCCCAGTATTTCTATCTATATTAACTTTAACATTTGTTTTTGATTTAAAGTTCTTTTTATATGCTGTTATTAGAGCTTGTTCTAAAGCTTCAAAAACAATATTTTCATCTATTTGTTTTTCTTCTGTTATATTTTTAATTGCTTTAATTAATTCTTTTCCGTTCATTTTTATCCTCTTTCTTTGCTTGATATATCTAATATATACTCTTCTTTTATTAAGTCTGCTTTATCTAAAATTGGATTAATAATATTGGTAGCTTCTACTACAGTGTCTAGGTCTAATCCATTAATTTTATCTAATTCTATTTTTAAAAAATTATTTTTGTTTTCTTCAACCCATTCTATTTTTTCTACACTTATTTCTAATTCATTCATTGGTTCTGTAATTAGTGTCCTAATTTCTTCTATAACTTTGTCCATTGTTCCTCCTTACAATAATAAAAGTGGGATTTTCATGCCCACTTAAATCTGATAACCAGATTATATCATTTTTTGATATTTATGTAAAGGTTTAAATTGACATATGTTTTTTTTATGATATAATGTTCTTGGAAGTAGTAGGATGTCTCATAGATTTTAATTATGTACTACAATACTAATATTATATATCTAAGTTGCAAGGCCTTTCACTTCCAGGATATTGGTTAACCAATATCTTTTTTTTGGAATAATAAATAATTTGACAAATTATATTTTTAATGTATAATATTAATTGCGTTTAATGGCAGTATTTTTTTTGATTAGTAATGTGTTTATTTGAAATAACTTTAGTAACTTATGACTGCCTTAAGCCAAAAAGATAATAAACACCCTACTTTATCAAGAAAAAATCATCTATTTTGCGTAAAAATAAGAAAGGAGAAAATTATGTCAAGATATACTGGACCTCAATACAAAAAATCACGTAGACTTGGTTTTTCTACTTTAGAAAATGGAAAAGAACTTGCTAAAAGACCTTATGCTCCTGGTATGCATGGAACAAGCAGAAGAAAAAAGGTAAGTGAATATGGTATCCAATTACAAGAAAAACAAAAAGTTAGATTTATGTATGGATTAACTGAAAAGCAATTCAAACGTACTTTTATCAAAGCTTCTAAAATGAGTGGTATTGCTGGTGAAAACTTCTTAAAGTTACTTGAAAGTAGATTAGATAATTTAGTTTACCGTATGGGACTTGCAACTACTAGACGTGGTGCTAGACAAATTGTTAACCATGGTCATATTTTAGTT
>CAKOLD010000027.1 GCA_934096015.1 uncultured Bacilli bacterium | reverse complement strand
GGATCATAATTATAAACTAGCAAATGATATTATAAGATCTGTTCAGGAAAAGTTTGAAGAAAAGATGTATATAACAGTAAAATTCCAATAAATATCACCTAATTTAATAAATTTCATAAAATACTAAGGGAAATGGTATTTCTGAAAGGTGATTTTATGAACAAAATAGTAACTATACGAGAAAAAGAAATATTTGATTTATTAATTTTAAATAATACAACAAGAGATATTAGTAAAAAACTTAATATAAGCGAAAAGACAGTAAGAAATCATATTTCAAATGTAATGCAAAAGTTAGGTGTTAAGTCAAGAAGTCAAGCTATTATTGAATTATTAAAATTAAATATAATTAAGTTAAATTAAAGTCGTTTTTACGACTTTTTTATTTTGTAATAGCATATTATTTATTGTAAGGTGAAAGTATGTTGCAAAAAAAGCTTTTTAAAAGAATAATGATATTAATGTGTTGTCTATTTATAATAGCAATATTGTATGTTTTTCCTAATAGTAAAAGTACTGAAGAAGATGTAGACTTTATAAGAAAAGAAGATCAAGATATTATTTATCTAATTGATAATAATGATTATGTATCTAGAGTTAATGTAATTATTGATAGTAAAACTGATATAAAAAAAGCAAAAGAAATGATTGAGTATTTGACTATTGGAAGTACAAAAAAAGATTATATTAGAGAGGGTTTCTCCCCTATTATTCCAAAAAATACTAAAGTATTAGATTTATCTATTGATTCTAAAATTTTAAAAGTTAATTTTAGTAAAGAATTTTTAAACATTAATTTAGAAAATGAACAAAGAGTAATAGAAGCTTTAGTGTATTCATTAACGGAATTAAAAAGCGTAGATAAAATCACAATATTTATAGATGGTAATATATTAGAAAAATTACCAAATTCAAAAATAAATTTACCTACAGTTTTAGATAGAAGTTTTGGAATTAATAAAATTTATAATTTGAATGCTATTAGTTCTTCAAGTAAAACTACTGTCTATTATGTTTCAAAATATAAAGATTTTTACTACTATGTTCCCGTAACTAAAGTCAGTAATGATAAACGAGAAAAAATTGAAATAATTATTAAAGAACTCAGTAGTAGTTCAATGTATCAAACGAGTTTAATGAGCTATTTGACTGCTAATGCAGAGTTATTAAATTATAAAATTTTAGATGATGCTTTAATATTAAACTTTAATAAACAAATATTGTCTGATATAAATACAAATAATATATTAGAAGAAGTTGTTTATTCTATTAATTTAAGTATAAGTGATAATTATAATGTTAAAAGTGTCATGTATATGGTTGACGATAATATTATAAATAATTATTTATTAAACTAAAAAAAATTCTATTTATTTTTAGAATTTTTCTTTTGTTTTTTAATTTCTTTTTGTTTGTTTTTATTTAATAATTCTTTTAATGTTTTAATTTCAAAAGAATTTGTTTTACTTAAGTTAGGAAAGGCATTAATAAAGTGTTTAGGCATTTTACGATATTTTTCTAGACGAGATTGTAGTCTCTTATCAAATAATTCCATTTTAGGAATAGTGATTTTTAATTCATCAAAATAGTTTTTAATTACTTCTAGTTCTTTTTTAAATTTAAATGCTAAGTTTGTAGTTATAATTAAATCGGTAAATATTATTACAAAACAAATTATTGAAGTAATTATTAAGGATGTTGCAGACATTTTTAATAAAAGTCCTGAAACAACTGGATAAAATAAATAATTAATTGCTAAGGCTCCTACTCCAAAACATAAAGAGTTGAAAAGACACACACGTCCATTGATATTACCAAAATTATTTGAGTAATCCCACCAACGATTATTAAAAAGTTTTTCCATAGCCCAACTAGTAAAATATTCTAAAGCACTTGTAAATAGCACGCTTAAGATAAATAAGACTATAGGGTCATCATTATAGGGACTTAAAAATAAAATTATTAATAGAGATCCGAAACCATATATTGGGCAGTATGTACCATGTAAGAAACCTCTATTAGTTAATTTGCCACTACCAATAAAACAGAATATAACTTCAGATATATATCCTATGATACTAAATATAAAGAATACTAAAAACCAATAACATACTTCGTACATAAATTAACTCTCCTTATAATAACAAACGTCAAGATTTTCAGAATCACTTACAGTCTTCAGATATGTTGCATATACTCTTTTATTTTTTATGAATATCTTAACTTGACAGTCATTTAAACTTCCACTATTTGTGGGATTAAGTAGTTTTTTTTCACCACTTTCTACCTCATCTGGTTCTAAAGCATTTTCATCTAGAAGATCTTTGATAGTTAAAGTTTTACATTTATTACTAACTGCATCAGTTTCTGTCAATTTAGATTTATTTTGTTGACCCCAAACAATGGCACCTTTTTCTATTAATTCTATTTTAGAATCAAGCATTTTTTGTTTAATTTTTTTGCTTATTGTTATTGAAGATGGTACTGCAATAACTGCTATAAGGCCAATTATACTCATTACAATTAATAGTTCTACTAAAGTGAATCCTTTTTTCATATGTTATCTCCATTTAATAAGTCATCAATAATTCTATAAACTTCTTCTCTTCCTTTTTTAGTTACACTAGAGAAAAATACTAAGTTATCACCCATGGCAATATCCATGACTTCTGTAATTATTTTCATTTGTTTATCTTTTAAACTTGATTTAACTTTATCATATTTTGTGGCAATTATTGTAACAGGAACATTATAATATTTTAAATAATTATACATTAATAGATCATTTTCTGTTGGTTTGTGTCTAAAATCAATTAGCATGAATACTTGTTTTAAATTTTTTCTAGTTTTTAAATATTCTTCTATCATTAAACCGAATTTTTTTTGTTGTGATTTTGAAACACTAGCATAACCATATCCAGGTACGTCTACTAAATAGAATGATTTATTAACTAAGTAAAAATTTAAGGTTTGAGTTTTTCCTGGTTTAGCACTAGTTCTTGCAAAGTTTTTTCTTGCTAACATAGTATTTATAAAACTACTTTTTCCAACATTACTTCTTCCTACTAGTAAAAATTCTGGTAAATTATCAGTAGGATATTGACTTTGTCTAACAGCAATGCAGCCTAATTCAGCTGAATCTATTTTCATTTGTATCACCCATTTAATTATAAAATATTAATTAATAAATTGCAAATTAGGAAATTATCTAGTTTTTAAAATACTTAATTACAAAGGTTGTTCCTTCATTATTTGAATCCACTGTAATTGCTCCATTGCTTTTATTTATTATTGATTTTGCTAATGCTAATCCAATACCAATACTATCATGACTAGAATTTTCTCCTTTATAAAATCTATCAAAAATATGTTTAATATCTTTTTTACTTATACCTTCTCCGCAATCTTGTATTTCTATTTTTGAATATAATTTATTACTATCAACTTTTATATTTACTATTCCATTATTATAGGAATGTTCTAAAGAGTTTTTTATAATATTAGATAAGGCTTCTACTTGCCATTTAAAATCACAATTAATAAATGAATCTTTATTGATATCAACTTTAATAAATATGTTTTTTAATTCTCCTATTAGGGTTACATTTTTGATACTTTCATTGATAATATTGCTTATTTTAACATCCTCTTTAATAAATTTTACTGTGTTGGTATCTAGTTTTGATAATTTTAATAGAGATTGAACTAAAAAGTTTATATTAATTATTTCTCTTTTAATATCTCTTAAAAAGTCTTCACGTAAGTCAACATTCATATTAGGTTCTTCTAAAAGATTATCTAATATAATAAGTATTGAGGTTAAAGGAGTTTTTAATTGATGAGAAATATCAGATAAAGAATCTTTTAATTCTAATTTATCTTTTTTAGATATTTCAGCCTCACTTTTTAACATTATAGTTGTTTTATATATTTCATTTTTTAAAATTGATAATTCATCTTCATTCATATCATTTATATCTAAAGCATAATTTTTTTTATTAATTTCTTTTATTAAGTTGGTTATGTTATTTATTTCTTGAGTTTTTTTATTTTCGTGGATTATAAAATTTATTATATATATTAGAAAAGGGATTGTGATAATTAAAAAATTGTAAATAAAATATTTTTTAAATAGACGTTCATTTTCATTTATTAAAGAACTATCAATTATAGATATACTATATTTTTTTAAGTTATCATTAGTAGATTTTTTATTTATGATATCAAAGATTTCTTTATCTTCTATATTTGGGTAATACTCTTTTACTAAAGAAATGATTGATAATACTTTTTCATTATAATTATGGGTATAATTTTTATATTGACTGTAAGAAAAAGAAAAATATATTATTAAAAATATAAAATAAATTAATGCTGAGGTGATTAAAGTTTTTTTATAAAATATTCTATTTTTCATAATCAATTCTATATCCTATTCCTTTGATTGTTTTAATTAAATCACTACCAATTTTTTCTCTTATTCTCTTAAAATATACTGTTATTGTGTGATCATCAACATCATTTCCAGTTATTTCCCATATTGTATATAATATTTTATTTCTACTAACTATTTTATTTATATTTAAAAATAATAGATTCACCAATTGAGTTTCTAAGGCTGTTAACTCAATTTTAAGATTGTTTTTGCTAATTTCCATTTTATCGTAGTTATAAGTTATATCATCTATTTTAATTAAAGAATTTGAGTGATTACGACTTATTATTCTATTTATTCTTGCTAATAATTCTTTTGTACTAAAAGGTTTTGTTAAATACTCATCGGCTCCAAGTTCTAAGCACTCTACAACACAGTCTTCATCATCTATTGCAGTTAGAAAAATTACGGGTATTTTTTTTGGTAATATTACATTTTTATAAAGATCTACTCCATTTCCATCTGGAAGAGAAATATCTAATATAATTAGATTTATTTCATTATTATTTAAAATTTCTTTTGCTTCTTTTATTGTACTACTGTGTTCTACAAGATAGTTTTTATTTTCTAAACTATATTTTAATCCTTTAACAATAGTTTGATTATCTTCAATTAGTAGTATTTTCATTTTACTCATTCCTTTAAATAAATTATAACATAAAGAAAGGACTAAGTGCCCTTTCTAAATATTTTCATTTCTAATAGTTTCTATAGTGTTTTGTTTATTTATTTTATTAATAGAATATTTCATTAATAAATAAATTAGAATAAATACAAATAGACATACTATTAAAATACTTTTTATTGGTAAATTAAATTTAAATCCTTCAGATTGACCTAATAATTTATATATAACAAATGATAGTGATAATCCAATTGGTAAACCAAATAATAAGGATTTTAAACAAATAAATATACTTTCCAGTCTAATCATTTTGTTGAATTCTTTTGTTGTCATTCCAATTGATTTTAGCATAGCAAATTCTGGTTTTCTAAGTTCCATATTAGTTGTTATAGTATTAAATATATTAGTTAATCCTATTAAAGTAATAACTGCAATAAATCCATATAAGAATATTCCTATTAGTAGAACTAATCTTTTCATTGTTTCAACATTTTCTGCTTCATTATTAAGAAAATATTCTTCATTTTTTAAGATATTATCTATGTCATCTTGTAATTTATTTGGCTTATTAGAATCAAAGTATAAAGAATAATAAAAATTATCTTCTATGTATTTATTATAAAATTCATCTGAAACAACAATATATTTTTCATCATATTGATTTTTTAATCCAAATGGTCTGTCATTAGATATAGCTCCTATTGTTATGTTTAATTTATCTTGTTTTAAAGTTTCATAAGTTCCTGTAATAGTATCATTAATTTGATATGAATAAAGTCTTCCATCATATTTTATAGTTTCCTTATTATCATCAACTACAAAGAATCTTATATTATCTACAATTATTCCTTTATCTTTTATATCTTCATAGTTTAAATTAAGTTTCTTAATATATTTTTTATATTGTTCATTACCTATAGAAACAATTGTTATATAATCACCATCTAAACCTTCTATTAATTTTTTTACTTTTTCTGAATATGATGGATTATCTATCTTTAATGATGAGGCTTTTATAATACTAAAATTACTTATATTATCTAATTTAGTTGTTTCATTTATCTTATTTATTAAGGCAGTTTCTTCATCTTTAGCTTTAATATTATAAGTAATGTTATACTCATTATGAGATATTTCTTTATTAACACTATCCATAAAAGTATTCATAAAGTATGATAATGATATAAATGAAGAAACTGAAACTATTATTGATAGAATTGTAACTCTATATCTTTTTTTATTTCTCTTTATATTTTTATAGGATATTTTACCTCCTATTCCAAAGATACTTTCTATAAATGCTGGTGTTTTTAATTTACGAGCATTTATTTTAATATTAGAACTATTTCTTATAGAATCTATAGGATTTACTTTTTCGGCTTTTTTAGCACTTCTTATTGCAGATAAATAAATGGTGATGATGCCTAGAATGGTTGCAAATAAATATGCAAGTGGAGATAGCGTTAAGTGAAGTCTTAAATTATCTACAAAGTTATCTTTTAACAGATAATTAGTAATTACTATTAAAATATAAGATGCTAAGTTTCCTAATAGTAATCCCAAAGGTATTCCAATTGTACCTAAAATAGAAGCTTCATATAGAACATTCTTTTTAATTTGTTTTTTAGTAGCACCAATACTTCTAAGCATACCGTATTGTTTAATTTTTTCAGTTATGGAAATATCAAAACTATTTTTTATACAAAATACTGACGTGAATACAATAATGGCACACACTATATAAACTACATATTGTAAGCCACCTATTCCACTATTTTTTACAGGATCATTTTCAAGTACAATAAGATATTCATTTAAATTAATAGAGTATTTGGCTTTATTTATTTGTTCACTAATTTCATTAAATTCTTTTTCAGTACTAAATTCTCCATGAAGGTATTTTTCATAAAGATTTTCGTCTACTTCTAAGATATTTGCAGTTACTTTGGCATAATTTTTTGAACCTTTTTTATTGTATAATACATAAACATTTAATAAATTATCCATTTTTTTTGAGTCTAGGTATGTAATAAAGGTATAGCCTGGTGCTGTGTATGGTTCAATATTAGTAGCCGGCCTTTTTATAATACCAACTATTTTATATGTTTTATCTGTTGTGTTTTCAATAGTTTCTTCTGGCACCTCATTATAAGGATTATCTTGATTTAATTTTGCTCCTTCACTCATACGAGTACCAACTTGTAAATTAATAGTATCTCCTACTTTATACTTAACTCTACCATTAGTTTCTAGAGTTGAAGGAATTACTATTTCATTATCATTTTTAGGTAATCTTCCTTCTTTTAAAGTTACCGATAAATTTTTTAAAGAATTTTTATCAAATCCCATTATATAAGCATATGGTTTATTTTCATTTTTAGTGTTTAATTTAGCATACCCAATTTCACTGGTTAGAAATACTTCTTCAACTCCATTATTATTTCTAATATTTTCTATATCACTTTTCTCTACATTATAAAATACTGCATGAAAATTTCCTTTTAAACTTTTTTCGTAAATAATCAAGGAATTTAATCCACTCATGTACATAGTAGCGACTGCAGTAATTAAAGCAACTGATAACATAATTCCAATTATAGTTACTGTTGTTCTTTTTTTATTTAGTTTTAAATTTTTGATTGTAAGTTTGTTAAGTAAGTTCATTTTTAGTCCTCCTTAACAATTTTGCCATCTTCAATTTCAATTATTCTGTCAGCACATTTTGCTATTTCAATATTATGCGTTATCATTATAATTGTTTGATTTAATTCTTTATTAGTTTTTTTAAGCAATGCAACAATTTCTTCGCTAGATTTACTATCTAAGTTTCCTGTTGGTTCATCTGCTAGTATGATTGTCGGATTAGTAATTAAAGCTCTACCTATACTGGTCCTTTGTTGTTGTCCACCAGATAATTCATTTGGTAAATGTTTTTTTCGGTTTTCTAGTCCTAATAATTTAATGATTTCTCTTAGTTTATTTTTATCAATTTCTCTATTGTCTAATGCTAGTGGTAATGTAATATTTTCTTCAACGTTAAGTATAGGAATTAAATTATAAAATTGATAAATTAATCCTACCTGTCTTCTTCGAAAAATGGCTAACTTATCATCATCTAGTTCAAAAATATCTTTTCCATCAATTAATACTCTACCGCTAGTTGGTCTATCTACTCCTCCTAATAAATGAAGTAGTGTTGATTTACCTGAACCAGAAGCTCCAATTATTGCAACAAATTCTCCTTTTTCTACAGAAAATGATACATGGTCTAAAGCAACTACTTTAGTACTATCTTTTCCATATATTTTTGTTAAATTTTCAACTTTTAAAATTTCCATATAATTCTCCTTTGTACATATTAATTATATATATTTAAAGTTACAAGTAAGTTACAAAATTTTATTTTTATAAAAAGCTAGGGATTGTTAAGCTTTTTGTATTGTCTTATAATTGTTTCAAATTTTTGGGATTTATAATAATCTTGCCAGTATTTCATATTTTTGTGAGCATAATTTAAATATTCAATAATTGATCTTTGGATAAATATATCTTCTCTTCTAAATTACTTGCCTCAAACTCCAATCTTTCTTTTTTAATATACAAAAAAATCCGCCATTTTTAGTGAACGGATTATCTGAACCTTCAAACTATAAATGTTCGAAGGAAATTATCTCTGGTAGCGGCGGAGGGGATCGAACCCCCGACCTTCCGGGTATGAACCGGACGCTCTAGCCAGCTGAGCTACACCGCCAAAAAGAACAATATTAATATACCATATTAATATTGTTTTTACAACTATTATTTATTTTTTTCTTCTAATTCTTTAATTTTATTAAGTATTTTATTTTGTTTTTTATCAATTTCTTCTATTCTTTCATATACTTCTTCTAAAATTATTTCACTTTTTAAATCACTTTTATAGTCACATTGGTTTCTTAGCACGTCTTTTTTTGATTGTCTATTTTGGCTCATCATAATTATTGGAGCCTGAAGTGCTGCTATACATGATAGTAAAAGATTCAAAAGAATAAACGGATATGGATCTATTTGTTTACCTTCTTTTAATATTTTAGTATTTAAAATAATCCAGAATATTAAAAATAAAGTAAAAAATATAATAAATCCCCAACTTCCAGCTTTGGCAGAAATATAATCTGCCATTTTATCTCCAACAGTTTTTTTTGCTTCTTCTTGTTTATCAACGTCAATAGATATCGGAGTATCTATAAGCATTTCTATAAGTTCATCTTCATTTTCTTCTATTAAATTTTTATTTAATAACATTTTTATTAATTCTTTTTTACTTACTTTTTTGTCCATATTATCACCAAGTTTATTATAAAATAATTAAGATCAAATTGCAAAAATATTTGTTATTTATTTAATATTTTATTGTTTGTAAAACTTATAAATACTGTTAAATATGATATTGAAATTAAGAATCCTGCTAAGACATCTGAAGTATAATGTACTCCTAAATAAATTCTACTTATTCCTATAAATATGATTAATAAACTTAGTATGGTTATTAGAATATATTTTAAATATTTATTTTTTAGATTTTTATAAATTAGATATATTAGATATCCATAGAAAGCCATGCTTACCATAGAATGTCCTGATGGAAAGCTAAATCCTGTTTCTTCAATTAACCTAAATTCTGTTGGTCTTGGTCTTTGTAAAATAAATTTCAATATTTGATTTAATAAAGTTATTGTAATTAAATTAATTGGTATTAATAGAGCTTGTTTTTTATTTTTTTCAAATAATATTGATACTGTTATTAAAGTTGCAAGCATTAAACAAAATGGACTTCCAAACCAAGTAATATATTTTACTATGGGAGTTATATTGTCTTTAAGTAAGAATTTAGAAACATAATAATATCCTTTAGTATCTAGTTTCATTAGTTCATTGGTAAATACATCTTCTGCTACTTCTAAAAAAAGTATTAAACACAAAAAACAAATAATCCATTTATAATTTGTTAAAATATAATCTTTTATTTTTTTTATCACATTCATCACACTCTATTAAAAGTATATCATATTAATATTTTATTTTGCCAAATTTTAATAATTTAAAATTGAATTATATTTTTACAAACTTAGGTTTTTTTGTATTATTAACATGATTAATTATGTCGCTAGACAACTTAAAAATATCAATCATTTGATCAGCAAAAATACTGATTTTTATTATTCCTTCTTCATATAAATATATTTCTACAACTTTTATTTGTTCTTCATATATTTCATGTTTCATTCCTACTTTTTCAGAATCATTTATTTTTTTTTTAGTTATATTTTAGACCTTTATTAAAATAATATTCTTTCCAATATTTTATATAAATAATTCAGTTTTATGTTAATGTAGTAATATTGTTTTAAAACTATTATAATGTTACATTTACAAGTACTTTAGTTTATATTCTCTTGGTTCATGTATTTGCTTTTAAAAAAAGATAGTATTTAATAAAATCAATTTTATCTACAAGGTTACTAATTTATTAAAATGTGCACAAATTACCTAGATAAGAATTATCATTTTAATTTCTTATGATATTAATTTACAAAGTTTTAATATTTTTTATTTTTTTGAAACAAGTGTTCCATCTGTTTTATATAATGCTACTCCAGCAATATTATTTAATTCTTTTTAATATCTATCTAGCAAGTCATCTATTGATATAAAATTTGGTATTTCAGTATCTTCATCTATAGGTTCGATATCAACAAAATCCATCATAAAATCCTCAATGCATCCTGAAAAAGTGCCAACTTTATACGAATTATCGGGATAAAAATATACTATTCTATATCCGTTTTGAATTTTTCCGGAATTTACTCCAAAGGAACTTTTATATTCTAAATCTTCTAATTTTATAATATCCATAAACTAATTCTCTCCTTTTTATCTTTAATCTCTATTGAAATAATCTATCCTATTTTTAAAATATTTATTAAAAGTTCCAAAGCTCATTGCTATCATTTTGTTACTTTCTACCTTATTGGTGTTAGCAATAAAAATTAAAAAATAGTCACTCTTCAGCATTGATAGAGTGTTATGTCTATTAAATTAAAGACGACAACATTCACTTACAAGGTCAAATATTCCTCTTTTTTTATTTTATGCAAGTTACTTGACATATTCATAATAATATAAAAACGGTTTTTTGATAAGCCGTTTTAAATTTTTACCCGAAAATTCGAGTTTACTATCAATCTGGTGCGAGTGTCGTAGTAATCTACAACTTTTCGCATAAGACGATTGATATTCATCAAATCTCTATAAACATTTTAACAAACAAAGATAAAAT
>CAKOLD010000026.1 GCA_934096015.1 uncultured Bacilli bacterium | reverse complement strand
CCTTTAACTTTAAAAGCAGTCATATCGGATACAATTACTTCATATGGTCTACTTAAATATTTCCATCCATTCCATACGAGGTTATTAAATTTTTCATGTTTTTCATCAATTCTATTTCTAGTTTTTCTTCTAATAACTTCATATTATTCTTACTCATAAAAAATTCTCATTTTTTATTTATGATAACAAAAAAATGTAGACTGTGTCTTTTTTAGACTGTCTACATTTATTTTATCACTTCACATTAAGGGACTTTTTTAGTATGGGTAGAAATAATTTCCATGAAAATTATAATTATATCCAGGTCTTGGATAATATGGTTGTTGCATTGGTGGATTTACATAAACTGGGCGCGGTCTAGTAACTCCGACAAGTGCTCCACCAGTTAATCCTCCTAGTAAGAAGGGAAAAATAAATTGTCTATCTTCGTTTTGATAGTTATACATAATAACTCCTTTCTAAGTATTTTATTCTAAATAATTAAATAAAAAAAAGGAAATAGCCTAAAGATTTTTATTAATTAAATTAGGAGGAAAAATTTATGAAGAAAAAAATGATGATAGGAAGTATTTTTTTACTAATTGCTATTATATTAGGAGGATATTATTATTTAGGAAAAGATGATTATGATGACGTTACTGTTTATGAAAAGGTAACAACGAAAAAAGCTATTGTTGAAAATAAGTTTTATGTGGATGTAAAAGGTGCAGTTAAAGATCCTGGAGTTTATCTTGTAAGTGATGGGGAGAGGGTAATAGATGCTATTAGTAGAGCAGGTGGTCTTAAAAAAAGTGCTTCTACTAATAATATTAATTTAAGTCAACGATTAAAAAAAGAAATGGTTGTTTATGTTTATACCGCTAAAGAAATAGAAAAAGGTAGTACAAAGATTAATTGTGATACGAGCTGTAATTGTGAAACAATAGAGATAGATAATTGTATTTTAAAAGAGGAAAATCAAGATAAAGTAAATATAAATACAGCGACTTTAGAGGAACTTTTAATGCTTTCCGGAATAGGCGAAAGTAAAGCTAAGGCTATTATAGAATATAGAGAAAGTAACGGTTCATTTAAAAGTATTGAGGATATAAAATCAGTAAATGGAATTGGAGATTCTTTATTTAATAAAATTAAAGATAAGATAACTGTATGATAAATATGATAGTTGGATACTTATTTTTTAACAATATTAGAAATGTAAATTTAAATTATTGTGAAATAAAAGGGAATGTAAAAAATCCTGGAGTTTATCTAATTGATAATGGTGATGTTATAAATGATATCATTTTAAAGGCAGGTGGGTTAAAAAAAGGAAGTTATACAAAGAATATAAATTTAAGCAAAAAGGTTAAAGATGAGATGGTTATTTATATTTTTAGTACCAGTGAAATTGAAAGTTTTACTTATGTTTGTCCAGTATGTAATTGTAATAATCAGTGTAAAAATGATACTACAACAACTTCTAATGCCAGAAATACTACAAAAATTAATTTTTCTGAGACAACAAAGGTAGAAAAAACTACAGAAACAACCACTTTTACGACACCTTTTATTCTTGTAAATATAAATACAGCAACTTTGGAAGAGTTAATGAATATTCCGGGAATTGGTGGTGTTCTTGCAGAAAATATTATTAATTATAGAAGTGAACATTTATTTTTGAAAATTGAGGATATTTTAGAGGTTAAAGGTGTTGGAGAGAAGTTATTTAATAAAATTAAAGGATATATTAAAGTGTAATTTATTTTTAGTTATATTAATTGTTTCGATAATTATAAGCTTTATAAGATCCAATTATAAAGTTAATAATAATATTTTAAAAGAAAAAACAATTGTGGGAACTGTGGTGTCTTATTCTATGAAAGATGAGACTTTAAGTTTAGTTGTTAGTAAACAAAAAATAAAGTGTAATTATTATAATGATGATATTAAAGTTAATTTGGGGGATGTAGTTAGAATTAGTGGTAAAATTAAAGAGGTAAAAAATAACACAATATTTAATAATTTTAATTATAAAAAATATTTAAAATATAAAAATATTAATTTTATTATGAATATTGATAAAATATCAGTAATTAAAAAAAATACTAACTTTTTTTATGCTATAAAGAACAAAGTTTATTCAAAAATTGATAGGTATAAATCAAGTAGTTATTTAAGAACATTTATAGTTGGAGAAAAAGATTATATAGAAGATGATATTTATGATACTTATAAAAATAATGGAATTGTTCATTTGTTTTGTATAAGTGGTACTCACATAAATTTATTGGTTGCAATTATAATATTATTTTTAAAAAAGTTAAATTTGAATAAACATATTATATTTTTAATAATTGTTGTTTTTTTAATCTTTTATATGTTTTTAACTAACTATGGTGCAAGCGTGTTAAGAAGTGGTTTATTTTATATTTTATTATCTTTAAAAAAAGCACGTAATTTTAATTATTCACTTAAAGATGTACTATATTTAACTGTAATAATATTACTCTTATTTAAACCTACATTAATTTATGATGTTGGTTTTCTTTATTCGATAAGCATATCGTATGGACTTATTCTATCAAGTAAATTAATAAAGGGATCTTATTTAAAGAAGTCTTTTCTTATAAGTGTGATAGCTTTTTTAATAAGTTTACCAATAACAATAAATACAAATTACAGTATTAATTTATTAAGTATAGTTTATAATATAGTATTTGTTCCTTTAGTAACTTTTGTTGTAACTCCGTTAGCATTTTTAACTTTTTTTCTTCCATTTTTTGATAGTCTTTTTTTAATGGTTTTGAAATTAATAGAGAATTTAAGTCTATATTTAAATCAATATAGTATAAATATAGTGATTCCACGGATACCAAGCTTATTTATAATTATTTATTATATTATTTTATATTTTGTACTTATAAAAAAGGTAAAAATTTATTATTTGATATTAATAATAATATTTTTAAAAATTATTCCAGTAATTGATACAAATTTTTATGTTTATTATTTGGATGTTGGTCAAGGAGATTCTAGTTTGATTAAGTATAGGAATAAATTAATTCTTTTGGATACTGGAGGAGTTAGAAGTTTTAATTCTAAAAAATATTATGTTAGTGATAATATAATAACATTTATAAAAAGTATAGGTTTTAATCATTTAGATTATTTAATACTCACACATGGGGATTATGATCATATGGGAGATGCAATTAATATTGTTTCTCATTTAGATGTAAAAAAGGTAATATTTAATTGTGGTAAGTTTAATGATTTAGAAACTGAATTAGTAAATGTATTAAAAGAGAAGAAGATAAAATATTATTCGTGTATTAACGGATTACATATGAATAATCATAAACTTAAGTTTCTTAATACGGGCATTTATGATGATGAAAATAATAATAGTTTTGTTATTTATCTTAATTATAATGATTATAAATTTTTATTCATGGGAGATGCAGGAGTTGAAAGAGAAAGGGATATTTTAAAAAAATATAATCTTGGTAACATTGATTTTCTTAAGGTTGGTCATCATGGATCAAATACAAGTAGTAGTAAAGAGTTTATAAAGAGTATAAATCCTAAATATAGTTTAATTAGTGTTGGTAAAAATAATAGGTATGGTCACCCTAAAGAAGAAGTTTTAGAAGTTTTAAAAAATAGTAAAATTTATAGAACTGATTTAGATGGTAGTATTGAGATTAAATTAAATAAAAGTAGCTATAAGATTAGAACTTGTAGTCCATAAAAATAGATTATTATAATAAATTTATTTTTTAATTTGTAACTATTATTTTTAAGTAAACATAATATATATTGTACGTTATATAACGTTTATATAGATTGAGGAAAGTTCTTCCTCTTTTTTCGACAGAATAAATATATGTGAGAATTTATAATTTATTTGGTGATAGAAATGAGAACACTTTATGTGTTTAAAATAAAAAAAGAGTATAAAAATTTAACTAGACATGATGAATATAATTTATATAGAACTATAAACAGTATTAATTATATAAATAAAGAGGATTTAGTATTAGCATATAATTTACTTTTAAATATAAATGTGCCGTTTAATAAATATCAAATTAACAAAATGTTATATGATAGTTTAAAAAAATTGGATGGATATACTTTGTATAGAAACAAACATAAGTATATAAATTATTTTACAAAGGAAGAGAGTGAATTAGTAGTTAAGTATAATTATATGTTACTTATTAGTAATAAGGAGAATAATAGATTTATTAAAGAATTAAGAAAAATAAATAATTTGTTTATATGTGATTTTGATATGAGTGACTATTATTGGTTGGTTTAAGTTTTGTTGGTTGTATATTTTGATTTTTTTTAGTATAATTAAATGCGAGGAGTGATTATATGCTAGAGGATATTATGCTTGTTACTGTAGGTTTGATTATAGGACTTGTAATAGGTTTTTTTGTAAGTCGTTATCTTATGAAAAAATACTTGAAGAAGAACCCTCCTATTAATGAAAAAATGATCGAAACTATGATGAGTGGAATGGGGAGAAAACCAAGTCAAAAACAAGTAAAACAAGTAATGCAACAAATGAATAAAATGATGTAATGAAGCTTGATTTAAATTTGTTAAATAGAATTGGAAAGCAAAATTTAGATTGTGATATTGTTATTGCAGATGAAAATTTTAAAGATACAGATATAATAAGAACGTCAAATATTCATTTTAATGGATTGGCGTCTATTAATGTTTTAGATGAATTAGAGTTAACTGGAAATTTAAAGGGTGTAATGACAATACCTTGTTCGGTAACGTTGGAAGAAGTTAATTATGAATTTGATACAGATATTGAAGAAAATTTAGGAAATTTTGCAGAAATTCTTAAAAATAATAAAAATGTACTTGATATTATTTCAGTTATATGCGAGAATATTGTATTGGAAATCCCCATGAGAGTTGTAAAAGAAGGGGTAGATGCGCAATATATCAAAGGCGAAGGCTGGGAATTCAGTGAAGAAGAATAGATATTTGGTGCTAATGAAGGAAGGAGTGAACTAAAATGGCTGTTCCATTTAGAAGAACTAGTAAGACAAAGAAAAGAATGCGTCGTACTCATTTGAAAAAAGAGTTACCTGGAATGACTATTTGCTCAAATTGTGGTGCTCATATTAAACCACATCGTGCATGTACAAAATGTGGAAATTATAAAGGAAATAATGTTCTAACAAACGAAGAAAACGATAAGTAAGGCTAGGCCTTATTTTTTTTATTGTATTTTTTAATCTCTAATTGTATAATTAATAATAGAGAGGAGTATGATTCAGTGTATACTGATGCTTATAATGAAGTAGTTAAGCTTTTAGGAAGTGGTTTTTTATTTGTAATTATATTTATGGGGTTGGTAGTATTAGCAATGGCAACCCTTGTATTGATCGCTGAATATAAGTTATTTAAAAAATGTGGTAAAAAAGGATGGGAAGCTTTAATTCCTTATTATAATTCTTGGACATTTGTAGAAATTTCTGAATGTTATTGGTGGTATTTTTTTGTTATTGTGGGTAATTCAATTTTTTCTCTTACAAATGCTGATGGAGCAATTGCTGAGGGATTGAGTTTTATTATATCTGTAGCAAGTATTGTGGTAACTTTTCAAATTAATTATAATATTGCGAAAAAATTTAAACAGGGTACAGGATTTGCAGTTGGTATGACTTTATTACCATTTGTATTTTATCCAATTTTAGGATTTTCTGATAAATATCAAGTTGATAATAATGTTGAGTTGAGTCCTTGGGGTTATGGTGATTTTTCCCACAATGATAAATATTGTTCAAATTGTGGAACAAAATTAACTGGGAATTTTTGTACAAAATGTGGTAAGAATGGTGATATAAATGGATAATATTTTAACAAGTTTTACAATGAGTAGTGATGCATTATTGAGCGCAATACTTATATTAAGTGCTTTTTTAAGCCTTGCTTTATTAATTTCTTTAATGACAATTTATAAAAAGGCTGGTAAACCAGCTATTAGTGCAATAGTACCTATTTGGAACATAATAAGTTTATTGCAAATAGTAGAAAAACCAATGTGGTATATATTATTAATGATGATTCCCGTTGTTAATATTGTTATAATGATTCAAGTTTATATTGCATTGGCTAAAAAATTTGGTAAAGGAAGTGGATTTGCAATTGGGATAATCTTTTTACCAGTAATTTTTATTCCTTTATTATCTTTTAGTACTTATGAAGGAATTAAGAAAGAAGAAATTAAAGAGGAGGCTTATAATCCATTTAATGAAAACAATGTTGATCAAGTAATGCCTACTACACCTATAAATGATGTGAATTTTGAAGTTAGTACGGCTCCAACAATTGAAAGTGCTAACGTTGAGCCAATTGTTGGAAATACTAGTGTTCAGCAAATTGAAGAAGTGCATGATAATGTAGCTAATCCAGAGGCTTTAGCACCTCAGATGGATTTAGAAAACCAGAATTCAGAAGTTGTTGTAAATCCTGAAAATAATTATCCTGATTTACAATTTGATGATAATAATAATTCAACAGCATCTAACAATAATAATAATAATAATGTGATGAGTATAGAACCTCCTGAGAATATACCTGAAATTAATGAAGCGGATGGGCTGTTGCCAGAACAAAATATTGCTAGTCCAATGGAACAGACTGTTGTTTTAGATAATTTAAACGATAATAATGCTAATAGTGTTATAGAACCTGTAAAAAAGGATTCTGTAGAAATGAAAAATATTGCATTTGGAAGTTCTCCTGTTATAGAAAGTGTTCCAGTTAGTGAACATACTTCTAATGTCTCAATTGTTTCTAATGAACCTGTTGTTTCTAGTGAGTCTACTTCTAATGAAATACTTGATGTAAATACTACTTCAAATAATCTTGAAACTATTGAGGTAACAAGCAATACTAATTTGACTGAACAACCAGTTTTAGATAATTCTAATGCAAGTGATGATGCTAATATAGAATTACCTGAGAAAGCTTCTAAAACATGTCCTGCATGTGGTGTTTCACTTGCTGAAGATACTAAATTTTGTATAGCTTGTGGTACACAATTATAAAACACTAATATTAGTGTTTTTTTTTGACTTATAGTATTTTATGTACTATAATTTTATAGTAGGTGTATATATGAAAAAAAATAAAAATGTTTTAAAACATTGTCCTAATTTTTATAAAATAATTAATTTTGAAATTATTGAAGGAGATTATATTACCAATAAATTAATTCAAATTTATCAAGATTATATTTTTAATGATGAGAATGATTTAGAAGATGTGACTAAGTTGGATTTTGCACTTAATAAGTATTTAGAAGATTATTATTTCCGTAAAGAAATGCGTAGAGGGCTTATGGAGATAAGAGTTAAGAAAGACCAGGATATTATTAAATCTATTGTTTCTAGTATAATAAATTTGTCTGAAAATTATGAAATGGGATATACTAGAAATATATATTTTGCAAGGTGGATATAATGGAAGATATTTATATTGAAGAGACAAGTACAAAATCTATAGTAAAAACGTTATTGGTAATTTTTTTCATGATGGGTATATTAATAGGTGGATATATTTATTTTCATAATAAAAATATCTTAAAATTAAATAAAGTGGTTGTAGAACTTGGAGAATCTCTTAGTGATGAAATTGATATTTATGTAAAAAATAAAGTAAAGAATAAAAATGATTATGAGTTAAATCTTACTTCTGTTTCAGTAGATTCAGATAAAAAAACTGATCAAGTTGGGCAATTTAAATATACTGTTAAGTATGGTAGTCAAACAAAATCAAATTATATTGTTGTCAAAGATACTAAGGCTCCAAAAGTTACCTTAAGGCAATTGACTGTTGGAGTTTCTGAAGAGTTTTTATTGAATGATTTGATTTTGAGTTGTGAGGATTTATCTTTGCCTTGTAAAGCAGAATTTTTAAATAAAAATGATAAGAAAATTTTAGATATTGTAGGAACACATATTGTAGATATTAAAGTAAGCGATAAATATAATAATTCAGTTACTGAGAAGGCAACTATAGTAGTTTCTAAGGATAAATCATTGCTTTCTTTAAAAGAAAGTGATTTAGAAGTGTATAAAACATCTCCTAAGTATGATGATTACAATGGTGAAATCACTTTAAAATATGAAAAAGCGGTTAGTGAAGAACTACTTGATACTTTAGAGGAATATGATAAGTATTTAGAGCTTGCAAGTACTGATTATAATACTCTATATGATAATGTTAAAGACCAAGAGATTTTAACTTTATATAATAAATTTGGTTATATAGTTGGATTTACAGTAAGAATAACATTTAATGATGGTACAGTAAAATATATAAATCAAGAAAATGGTGATTTGAGTGGCGAAGAAAACTAAAAAAAATAAAAAGAATAAAAAATTTAATTTCTTTTGTAAAATATTATCTTTTTTGTTAGTTATAGTATCTCTTTTTGCAGAGGCAGTATTAATTTATTTTCAAATATTACCAGTGGTATATTTGGTTTTAGTTTTATTATTAATTACTTTTTTCTCTTTACTTTTTATAATTTTAATGAATAAGAAAAAGTTAAGAATATGGGTAAGAACTTTATTTATTATAATTTCTTTATTATATGCATTTGGTTTGATTTTCTTAAGTAATTATGCTATGGGAACTTTAGAGTTTTTAAATAATATAATTGATACAGGCTATCGTACTGAAAGATATTCTGTTTATGTTGTTGAAGGTGATTATAGCGATATAAGTGAACTTGAAAATAAAAAGATTGGCTTATATAATTTGAATGATGATTCAGGGAAAAAGGCAATTGATAAAGTTAGTAGTAAAATTTCTTTTAATGCTGTTAGTTATGATGATTTACAAGAAGCTGTTAAAAATATTTATGATGATAAAATTGATGCAATTCTAATGAGTGAATCTTATATGGATATATTGAATGAAGAAATTGGAGAACATGAGAATTTAGTAAGTATTTATTCTTTTGATATTTTGACTAAAGAAAAAGTAATTACTAGTGATAAGAATATTACTAAAGATTCATTTGTTGTTTATATTAGTGGTATTGACACTAGTGGTAAAATTAGTGCTAAAGCAAGAAGTGACGTAAATATTTTGGTTGCGGTTAATCCAAATACGGGTAAAATATTGATGCTTAATACTCCTAGAGATTACTATGTTACTTTACACACAAAAAAACAAAAAGATAAATTAACTCATGCTGGCATTTATGGAATTGAAGAATCTTTAATGACCTTGGAAGATTTATATGATATAGATATTTCTTACTATTTTAGAGTTAATTTTACATCATTTGTAACGATTGTAAATAAATTAGACGGTATTGATGTAGATGTTCCAGTTAGTTTTTGTGAACAAGATAGTAATAGAAGTTATAGAAATCAAATATGCTTGAAAAAAGGAATGCAAAGATTAAATGGAGAAGAGGCGTTAGCTCTTGCTAGAACACGTCATACATTATCTGGTGGGGATAGAAGTAGAATTGAAAATCAATTATTAGTATTGAATGCAATATTTGATAAAGCTACTAGTCCTAGTATAATAGTTAAATATAATAGTTTATTATCTAGTGTTAGTAAATATGTTTCAACAAATATGGAAAGTGATGAAATAATTAAATTTATCAAAGATCAAATAAAAAATCCTGTTGATTGGCAAATAGAACAAAAAACAGTAACTGGTAGTGATGCTAGAAGAACAGCGTATTCTACTGGTAGTGCAAATGTTTATGTAATGGAAATAGATACAAATAGTGTAAATGAAGCAAAACTTGCTCTTAAAGAAGTATTACAAGGGTAAGTTTTTCTTGCTTTTAAGACAAGAATAGATTATAGTATCTGGTGTGTTTTTAGATAGAAAATTAAGGAAATGTTATAATTAAATGGATTTATGAAAGGAAGAGAATTATGGATTTAATTTCTAAATTAAATTTAACTTTAACTAATAAAATTAAAGATTTAGGATATATTGATGATGTTAAATTAAATATTTCTAATCGTCCGGATTTGGGAGATTATCAATATAATGGGGCGTTTAAGTTAGCAAAAATATATAAGAAAAATCCAATACAAATTGCTGATGAAATAATTGAATGTTTAAAAGATGATAAGAATTTTAAAGATGTTAGTAATGCAAATGGATTTATTAATTTAAGTATTAGTGATGAAGCTTTAATTGAATATGTTAATTTAGTTATTAAAAATTTTGATGTTAATACTTACAAGGTTAATGATCCTAAAACAATATTTTTGGATTATGGTGGTGCTAATGTTGCAAAAGCGTTACATGCCGGACATTTAAGAAGTCCCAATATAGGAGAAGCTTTAAAAAGATTATGTGAGGCTGTAGGCAATAAAACTATTAGTGATGTTCATTTAGGAGATTGGGGAAGACCCATGGGTTTAATTATTTTGGAAATACAAAAAAGAATGCCTGATTTAGTATTTTTTGATCCTAATTATGAAGGTTTATATCCTAATTGTCCAGTATCATTGGAAGAATTAAACGAGATTTATCCTTGTGCTAGTAGTAAAGCTAAAATAGATAGTGAATATTTAGAAGAAGCTAGAAATATGACTACAAGATTACAAAATAAGGAAAAAGGAATATATGATTTATGGAAGTCATTTTTTAAACTTTCTTTGGATGATATTAAGTATCTTTATGGTAAATTAAATGCAACTTTTGATTTATGGGAAGGTGAAAGTGATGCAGATTCTTTTATTCCAGGGCTTTTAACCTATTTAAAGGAAAATAATTTAACAGAAATTAGTGATGGAGCGACAATCATTGATGTTAAAGAGGAAACTGATAAGAAAGAAATGCCTCCAGTTATTTTGATAAAGAGTGATGGGGGAGTTCTTTATGATACTACTGAACTAGCAACTTTATATTCTCGTATTAAAAAATTTAATGCAGATGCTTATTTTTATTTAACTGATGTTCGCCAAGAACTTCATTTTGTACAAGCTTTTAGGGCTGCTAAAAAAACTAATATAGTTCCAAATAATATTGATTTAGAGTGGTTTGGATTTGGTACAATGAATGGACCAGATGGTAAGCCTTTTAAAACTCGTGATGGTGGAATAATGAGTTTAAGAGGGTTAATTAATTTGGTAAAAGACGAAACTATAAAAGTTATTAAAGATAATATTCCAAATGAAGAAAAAGATGATTTAGCAGAAACTTTAGCTGTGGCAGCAATTAAATATGCTGATTTGCTTCCAAATAGAACTAGTGATTATATTTTTGATCCTGTAAAATTTAGTGATATAAATGGTAAAACAGGTCCTTATTTGCTTTATAGTACTGTCAGAATGTCTTCTTTACTAAAAAAGAGTGATAATATTAATTTAGATTCTTTAGAATATAAAGTTTTATCTACAAAAGAAGAAAGAAATATTATTATTAATTTATTAAATTTAAATAATTTAATGAAAAAATGTTTTAATACTAGAACTATAAATGAAATATGTGATTATTTGTATGATTTAACTAGTTCATTTAATGCTTTTTATAGTAATCATGAAGTTTTATCAGAAAAAGATGAAATTAAAAAAGCAAGCTATCTTGCTTTAACTAAATTAGTTTATGATACTAATAAATATTTATTAAATATTTTGGCAATTGATGTTCCAGATAAAATTTAAATAATAAAATTATTGATATCTAGATAATCAGACACTTTTATATTTTTAGAAGAACCAGATGGTAATTCTAAAATATAAGGGTGTTTTTCTTTTGTTTTAAAATTAATTATTTTATTTTTTGATACATTTTTATTAATAAATAGTACTTTAAATTTTGAATCTAATAATAAAACATCTATATTAGTATACATATTAAATGTATGTATACTTTTACAGTTTGGCAATAGAAGGCCATAAGTTATGTTTTTTTGAAACATTAAACCTATTAATTTTTTATAAAATGTATCAGCTATTTTAATTTCTAACTTCATAATGTCACCTTACTATTATTTTATGCTTTTTTTTAGTGCTTGACAAGGGGGGGGGGGGC
>CAKOLD010000025.1 GCA_934096015.1 uncultured Bacilli bacterium | reverse complement strand
ATGTAGATATGAATAAAACATTAAGTTTTAGAGTAAATATCGATAATAAAAAAGAGAATAAAACAAGTGGAAGTAGTGTAACATTCTTAGGAAATGGAAATACTTTAGAAAATTATAGAATATATGGAAATAGTGTACAAGGTCAGAATTTATTTGATAGTTCTAAAGCCGTTGCAGGTGAAAACTTTTATCTAGCGAATGGTACTGTTTCAGCTCAAAATGAAGTTAGTGTTTATTACATAGAAGCAAAACCTAATGTAAGTTATAAATTTGCTAAAAGTATCGAAAATAAAAATTATATTCGTATAGCATTAACAGATGAAAATAAGGGATTTATAAAAAGAACGGATGCTTATACAGTTTCTAGTGGTACTTTTACAACGACAGAAGACACAAAATATATACAAGTTGCTGTTGATAATATATTGCTAAATAAAGTTAGTGTATATCAATTACCAACACCAGATTATCCTGTTGAAATAGGGAGTATTGGCAACTTAGTAACTGATACAAATTCCGAAAATTATGGAAAGTATAAAATACCAATAACAATAAGTAGTAAAAATTTGTTAAATATAAACAGGGAACCATCAGATAGTTATAATTTAAGTACAAAAAAATATATAAATGGTGGGGCTGCTAGTAATATGTTTTGTCATCCTGCTAAAACTGTGATTGAGATTTTAAATAATAAATTAAAAGTTGAATCGAAAGAAGGTGGATATGGAGCAGGTTATATAGTAGAAGTAAAACCTAATACAAGCTATACCATAAGTTTTGAGACCAATAAAGTATCTTCTGGAACTTATGCGGGATTAAATTTAATTTCTGATAGTGAAAAATTAGGTACTTATACTACTATGAATTCAAAAACACACACAATTACAACTCAAAACAATACAAAATATTTATATATAGTTTTTCGTTTTCCACCAAAAGATGGAACTGTAGAATACTCAAATATTCAAATAGAAGAAGGTTCAGTAGCTACAAAATACGAACCATACTATGAACAAACAACTAATATTTATTTAGATGAACCATTAAGAAAAATAGGAGATTATGCTGATTATATAGATTTTAGGGAACAAAAAGTTGTTAGAAAAATAAATACAACAAATCTTTCTGCTGAAAGCGTTTCTTCTGTTGGTAGTAATGATGGGACTTTATCTCATTTTTACAAAAATCTTTCACCTAAGAGATTACTTTTAACTGATGTTAGGGATAATATTCAAGTATTAAGTAATAAATTAGTAGGTTTATCATTTAAAGATTATGTAAGTGTTTCTAATAATTCTATAAATGCTATAACATACAATTGTTATAATCAAGCTATATTTTTTAAAATAAAAAGTGATTTAATTGGTGTAACAGATAGTATGACAGATGCCGAAAAGAGAACAAAAGCAAATGAATATTTAACTAATAATCCAATAACAATTAATTATATATTAAATAGTCCAATAGAAAATAGTATTTATCTAGAGCCTATAACTACAATTAAAGGAACAAATATAATAACTATACCTACAACAATTAATTCTTCAAACATAGAAATTTCTTCTTAAATAACCCAATATTTGATAGAGGGATGCAGATCTCTCTTTTTTAACGCTTAAATTCGAGGTATAATATAAAAAAAGAATTATTGCGAGGTGGTAAAATGAAAAAAATAATTTTAGTAGACGGAAATAACCTTATGTTTAGAAGTTACTACGCAACAGTATATTCTGGTTCAATAATGAAAAATAGTAAAGGATTAGCAACTAATGCTCTTTATGGATTTGTATCAATGATTAATAAAATCATAGAAGAAGAAAAACCAAAATACATCGCAGTTGCTTTTGATATTGGAAAGAATTTTAGACATGAAAAATATCATGAATATAAAGCTGGAAGAAAAGAGACTCCAGAAGATTTAAAACTTCAAATGCCCATTGCTAAAAAACTTTTAGACGCTATGTGTATAAAGCACTATGAAGTAGTTGGGTACGAAGCAGATGATATTATTGGAACACTTGCAAAAAGAGCTTATATAGACCCAGAATATGTTGCTACAATAGTATCAAGTGATAGAGACTTACTTCAATTAATTAATGAACAAGTAGAAGTAAAACTATTAAAACAAAAAGGACATATAAGATATAATCCTGAGAACTTTAAAGAAGATTATGGAATTGATCCTATAAAAATAATTGATTTAAAAGGCCTATCAGGAGATGCATCAGATAATATTCCTGGAGTAAAAGGAATTGGAGAAAAAACTGCATTAAAACTATTACAAGAATATGGTACTGTAGAAAATGTATATGAAAATATAGACAAAATATCAGGAAAACTAAAAGAAAAATTACTTGATGGAAAAGAAAGTGCATTTTTCTCAAAAGAAGTTGCTACTATAGTAACTGATATTCCAATAAAAGATGCCTTTAAAGACATGGAATATAAAGGTCCAAATGAAGAAGAATTAACTAAAGTATACGAAGAATTAGAATTCTATTCATTTATTAAATCCTTTAAAAAGAAAGTAATTACTGCAAGTAGTGACTATAAAATTCTAAAAGACGTTAATGAAATAAATAAAGATAATATAATAAGTTACTATATTGAATGTGATAATGAAAACTATCATAAAGCCAATATACTAGGAATGGGATTATATGATGGAGTTAACACTTTTTATGTAGAAGAATCCTTAATCAAAGATGTAATGGAATACACAAAAGAAACCATTAAATATACTTTTGATTTAAAGAAAAATATTGTTTTATTAAAAGGGATCCAAACTAATACAATATATGATGCTATGATAGCAGCTTATTTATTAAATTATAACTTTAAAGACGATCTCGCTTATCTTTTAAATAATGATGGTATTAGTGTTGCTTTCTATGATGAAATAATTAAAAGAAAACAAGATATAAAATCCGAAGTAACTATTAAAGCTAAATACATATATGATACAAGAGATGAATACATCAAAAAAATAAAATTTGAAGACTTGTTTAAATTATATAATGATATAGAAATGCCTTTAGTAAAAGTTTTAGCAGATATGGAATTAACTGGAGTTAAAGTGAATCCTCAAATATTAGATAAGATGAATGAAGAAACGAGTTCTAAAATAAAAGAATTAGAAAATGATATTTATTCTTTAGCAGGAACTACTTTTAAAATATCTAGCCCTAAACAATTAGGTAATATTCTTTTTGAACAACTAGGATTACCACATGGAAGAAAAAATGCAAGTGGTTATAGTACTGAAGCAAGTGTTCTAGAAAAAATTAGAAATGAACACCCAATAGTAGAAAAAATATTACAATATAGAAATTTAACTAAGATATATAATACTTATATAATAGGTTTAAAAAACTATATAACAGAAGAATCAAAAATTCATACAATTTATAAACAAACTCTAACAAGAACAGGAAGACTATCAAGTGTAGAACCAAATCTTCAAAACATTCCAACACGTGATGAAGATGGTAAAAAGATAAAGGAAGCGTTTATTCCTGAACATGATTTATTCTTAAGTTGCGATTACTCTCAAATAGAATTAAGAATATTAGCTCATATATCAGGAAGCGAAGACTTAATTCAAGCATTTGTAAATGAAGAAGATATTCACACAGTAGTAGCCAGTGATATATTTGGAGTAAGTGATGAAGAAGTAACTCCTAATATGAGAAGAACAGCAAAAGCAGTTATATTTGGAATTGTTTATGGAATAAGTGGTTTTGGACTAGGAGAAAATATTGGAATAAGTCCTAAAGAAGCTAAAAAATTTATAGAAAAATATTATGAACTTTATCCAGGAGTAAAAAATTATATGGATAATATAATTAAAGAAGCTCATGAAACTGGTTCAGTAAGAACTCTATTTAATAGAAAAAGAGTAATTGATGAATTAAATAGTAAAGTTTATAACATTAGAGCAAGTGGAGAAAGAATAGCTCTAAATACTCCAATACAAGGAACTGCAGCCGATATAATAAAAAAAGCTATGGTTAAAATATATAATAAATTTAAAGAAGAAAATATTAAAAGCAAAATGATTTTACAAGTACACGATGAATTAATATTTGACTGCTATTTAGAAGAAAAAGACAAAGTAGTAAAAATAGTAACAGATATTATGGATAACGTAATAAAATTAAAAGTCCCACTAAAAGTAAGTGCAGATTTTGGAAAAACGTGGCTTGATACTAAATAGGAGGAAAATATGCCAGAAATAGCAGAAGTAAAAACAGTAGCAAAAGTTTTAAAAGAACAAATATTAAATAAAAAAATAATAGACGTAATCGTATTCTATGGAGGAATATTAGAAGTAGAAGAAGAATACTTTAAAAAATGTCTAATAAACAATGAAATAAAAGACATTACAACTAAAGGAAAATGGTTAATATTCCATTTAAATGATTATTGTTTACTAAGTCACTTAAGAATGGAAGGCAAATACTTTATAAAAAAACATGAAGCTCCAGTAGAAAAACACGAACATATTATAATAAGATTTGAAGACTTTGATTTAAGATATCATGATGTTAGAAAATTTGGTAAAATGAACATCGTAAAAGAATCCGAATTAGATAATGCAATTTGTTTAAAAAAATTAGGACCAGAACCATTCGATAAAGAATTAACAAAAGAATATTTATATGAAAAAATTCATGATAAAGAAAAAGCAATAAAAACTCTTTTATTAGATCAAACAATAATTAATGGACTTGGTAATATTTATGCAAATGAAGTTTTATTTGATGCAGCCATAGATCCTAGTAGATTAGGATGTACTATAAAAATTCATGAATGCGAAAAAATTATTGAATCATCAAAGAAAATAATAGAAAAAGCCATCGCTATGGGTGGAACAACTATTAAAAGTTACACTTCTAGTTTAGGAGTAACTGGAAAATACCAAAAATATTTAAACGTTCATAAAAAAGATCAACAAATGTGTCCTAGATGTCATAATACTATAATAAAAATTAAATTAAACGGTCGAAGTACATACTATTGTCCAAAGTGTCAAAAATAATATACTTTATAAAAAAAATATGATATACTATGAAATAGTAGAGAGGTGTCATATGAAAAATACAAAAAAAAGTTTAATTTTATCAGTATGTTTATTATCTGTATTCGTTTTATCAATAATTGGAATAAGTTATGCATATTATGCAGCAAACATAACTGGTAATGATGCAACAAATCCTTCAATCAGTTTAAAAAGTGGATATTTATCAATTAAATACACTGACGGTAGTCAATCATTAAATACTGGTGATACCACTATAACTGGTGGAACAACTTTAACTAAAACTTTTTCAGTTACCAATTCCGGGACTAAAAGTGCTTATTACGCAGTTTGGTTAAAAAATGTAGTTAATCCTTTTACTAGAACTAAAGATTGGACTTATGTCTTATCTGTTGGAGACATAATAATAAGTTCTGGTGAAATTCCTACACAAGATACTGCAATTGTTGTAGCAAGAGGATTAGAAAAAGGCATAAAAGAAGATTTAACTCTAAAAGTTACTTATGCAAAAACAAGTGAAGACCAATCAGTTGATATGAATAAAACTCTAGAATTTAATGTTTCAGTTAGTCAAGCACTAAGTAATTTAGATAAAGCAGAAGAAGGAACATTACTTAATGCAATTAATAAAAATAATGCTGTTGTACAAACCCTAACAGTGCCAGGAAAAACACCAAGCGGTTATTCTGATACCTATCAAGAAGGAACTCTTTCAGAAACCGAAGCAACACTAACTGTAGATGGAACAAATCAACTTGCTTATGCAGATGCTTATACATTTGACTCTACAAAAAATGTTTATAATTTAACATCTGCAACAACAGGAACTTACTCAGATGTTTACGCTAGCTTAACTGGTAAATATATTTCAGTACCAGCAGCATCAGCAACAAGTTCTAATTTACCAAAACTATATAAAGTTGTATCTGCAACTGACACAACATTAACATATTTAGAATTAAGTGAAGGAACTAATGCAACTGTAACTGAAGCAGTACTAGCAAGTACAGAAGATGATTACGGAACAAGTTACTATTTTAGAGGAACAGTTAATAATAACTTTGTAAACTTCTCAGGAATGTGCTGGAGAATTGTTAGAATCCAAGGAGATGGAAGTATTAAAATAACTCTTGCAGATAGAGACCATGAATGTAACTCTAGTGATTATACTACATCTTTAACAGATTCAGCATTCATATCAACAGATGCATTTAATTATAAAACATCAGCAACAACTACAGATGATTTAAAATATGAAACAAGTGATTTAAAAACTATTTTAGAAGCTTGGCAAAATGGTGGAAGTTACACAGTAGGAACTAAAACAGGAACATTTGAAAAGAAAATAGATGATACTAAGTTAGTTGAAACAGAATGGTGTAATGATATGTCATTAGCAAAAAAGAGATATTATGATGCTAATGATTCAGAAATAAGTAATGCCTCTGCAGCGGTTTTAACTAGATATTATTATGGAGCACATGATAGATTAATGACAACCAAAATAGCAACATTAAAATGTAATATGACAGGACTAGATAATACAAAAGCTTTAAAAATAAAATCAAAAATAGGAGCTTTAACAGCAGATGAAGTAGCATTTGCTGGAGGAATTTATAGCTCCGGAACAAATTCGAATTACTATTTAAAAGATAATGTAAATCAAGCATACTGGACTATGACTCCATCTTTCTATAACAGTGCAGGTGCTGTCAATGTTTGGTACGTATACTTAAATGGTAGTATGAGTGGTACCGGAACAGGTGCAAAGGCAATTCGTCCAGCAGTAACCTTAAAATCTAATGTAATTATAACAAGTGGAGATGGAACTCAAGCTAGTCCATATGTAATAGGATAATTTAGGGGGAAACGAAAAATGGAAGAAAATAAAATAATAGCAAAAGAAAAAAATAATAAAGTATTAACAGTATTAGGACTTATAGCACTTGCTACTTTAGCAATAATAGTATTTAGAATGTCTTATGCCTTTTTTACAGCAACTGTTAAAGATACTACTCCAGATAAAGAAGATGTAGAAGTTTCTACTGCTAAATTGGAAGTTGAATATGTTGATGGAAATTCTAATTTTGAACTGGGTGGAAAAATAGAACCAGGTTCAGTTCTTACAAAAGAATTTAGTGTAAAAAATAATGGAACTGATACAGGATACTATAAAATTATTCTAGAAAATATAGTAAATACCTTTACTATAAGTGGTAGTCTAAATTATACTTTATCTAGAAAAGATGGAACTGTATTATCATCAGGTGAATTTCCTACCGATTCAAGTATTACTCTTTTTGAACAAGATAGCGTTCTAAAAGGCAGTACAAACGATTATATATTTAAATTAGAATATGTTAATTTAGGTGAGTTACAAAATGATGATATGGGCAAAAAAGTAGAAGCCAAAATTAATATTGCAGAATCTGACTCAGAAAGAAGAAGCAATGCTTAAAAACTATAAATTTACTATAGTTTTTTTTTATGATATAATCACACATAGGTGACAAATTATGTTAAAAATAGAAAACTTAACTGTAAGTGTACAAGATAAAATAATACTAGAAAATTTTAATTTAAATATTGGTGATAATGAAATACATACTATTATGGGCATTAATGGAGTAGGTAAAAGTACAATATGTAAAGTAATAATGGGAGATCCCAACTATAAAGTACTTAGTGGTTCAATTACTTATAATGAATCCAATTTATTAGAATTAGATACTACTAATCGTGCAAGATTAGGTATCTATTTAGTTAATCAAACACCAATTGAAATAGAAGGTGTAACCAATAGTGAAATGTTAAGAACTGCTTTAGGTGAAAAAAATAACAAATATGTAGATATTTTTGAATTTAATAAAAAGGCCCAAGAAGCATGTAAAATACTTAATATTGATCCAAGCTTTATTCATAGAGGCATCAATGAAGGAATGAGTGGAGGAGAAAGGAAGAAAAATGAACTTTTACATTTATGGATCTTAGAACCATCTTTAATTCTACTTGATGAACTTGATTCTGGGTTAGATGTAGATAGTTTAAAAATCCTAAGTGAAGCTTTAAATAAATATTTAGAAACTCACAAAGCCTCACTCCTTATAATTACTCATCATACCTCAATATTAAAATATTTAAAACCAGATAAAGTACATTTAATGAATAACAAACACCTAGTATTAACTAGTGATTACAAACTAGCTGAACTTATAGAACAACAAGGTTTTAATGAGATTTTAGGACAAATAAAGTAAGTATAAAGTATTAAGGAGAATAAACTACTAATGGAAATAATTAATAAACAAATAGAATTAAATGATTATAAAGAAAATGAAATCACTATAGATTCAACTAAAGACAGTGAATTAGTTATTTTAAACAATAATAACATTTTAAATATGACAATTAACTTACTAGATAGTTCTACTTTAATAATTAATGAATTACAAGAAGATTATCAAAATAATAAAATTATAACTATTAATATATATAATAATTCTACTTTAATTTATAATTTATCAAACATTACAAAAAATGGTAGTAATACCCAAATTAAAATAAATTTTAAAGGTCAAAATAGTAGAATTGAAACCAATATTCACTCACTGGTTAGTGGACATGAATATATTAAGATAGTAGGTAATATTGAAAATGATTATCAAAATAATGAATTATTAGAAAATGTAAAAGTAATATTAACAAATAACGGTACTTGTGAAATAGTACCTGATATGCTAATTGATACTAACTTAGTAGTAGCAAATCATAAAGTTGCTATAAGTTACTTAAGAGATAATGATTTATTTTACTTAATGTCTAAAGGTATTAGTAGAAAAAAAAGTGAAGAACTTATCAAGAAAAGTTTTTTGTTAAGTAATTTATCAAATAAAAAATTAAAAGAAAAAATAACAAAATTTGATTGAGGTGAATAAAATGAACGTAAGAAATGATTTTCCTATGTTAAAACAAGATATTATTTACTTAGATAATGGGGCTACAACCTTTAAACCCCAATGTGTTATTGATGCAATTAATGAATATAATACCAACTATACTGCTAATGCTCATAGAGGAGACTATACAATTAGTTTTAAAGTAGATGTAGCTTTTGAAAAAGCTCGTAATACTATTGCTAAATTTATTAATGCAGAAAGAGAAGAAATAATATTTACAAGTGGAGCCACAGAATCACTTAATATGATTTCTAGAGGTTTTTTTGAAAATCTATTAGAACCAAACGATGAAATACTTCTAACAAAAAGTGAACACGCTAGCAATGTTTTGCCATGGTTTTTATTAGCAAAAAAAACCGGTGCTAAAATAAATTATATAGACTTAGATGAAACTTTACACGTAACAATGGATAATGTAATAAAAGCTATTACACCAAATACTAAATTAATCGCAATAGCTGCTGTTAGTAATGTAGTAGGAGACGAAAGACCAATCGAAGATATTGTTAAATATGCTCATACTAAAAATATATTTGTTGTTGTTGATGGATCTCAAAGTGTTCCTCATAAAAAAACTGATGTAAAAAAAACAGATGCTGATTTTCTAGTATTTAGTGGACATAAAATGTGTGGCCCTACAGGAATAGGTATTTTATATGGTAAAAAAGAATTGTTAGAATCAATGGAGCCTTTAAATTTAGGTGGAGGAATGAACGAGTCTTTTGATAATGAAGACGAAGTTTATTTAAAAGAATTACCACATAAATTAGAAGCTGGAACTCCAAATATCAGTGGAGCAATAGGTTTAGGAGCCGCAGCAGAATATCTAATGAATATTAGAATGGAAAACATAGATGATTACGAAAAACATTTAAAAAGCTACTTAATAGATAAATTGATAAAAATCCCTTATATAGATATTTTAAATTTAGAAAGTGACAGTGGAATTGTTTCTTTTAACTTAGATGGTATATTTAGTCAAGATGTTGCTTTCTATTTAAATAAATACAATGTATGTGTAAGAGCAGGAAATCATTGTGCTAAGATCTTAAAAAGTGTAACAGGTGTTAAAAATACTATAAGAGTAAGCTTATATTTTTATAATACAGAATCTGAAATTGATGATTTAATTGAACTATTAAGCAATAAAGAAAAAATAATGAAAGAAATGATATAATGGACGAAGAAATAAAAAGAGAAATAATATTAGAACACTATACTCATCCCTTTAATAAAGTGACTATAGACAAAGAAGGCTATATAAAAGTAAATTCTAATAATGAATCATGTATAGATGATATAAATCTCTATCTTAAAATTGAAAATGATATATTAAAAGATATAGCATTTAGTGGAGAAGCCTGTGCAATAAGTACATCTTCAACATCAATTATGTTAAAAAATTTAATAGGTAAAAATATAAATGAAGTAGAAAAATACATTGATAATTTTCTTAACATGGTTGAAGAAAAAACATACAATGAAGAAGAATTAAAAGAAGGCTTTGCTTTTAGTGAAATTTATAAACAAGCCAATCGTAAAACCTGTGTTACCCTTCCTTATGTAGGCATAAAAAAAGCCTTAAAAGAATATAAAGACAATAGACAAAATTAATTAAAAATAATATAATTAATAAAAGGAAGGTGCAGTATGAATGTATTTATAGCAACTAGTAGTAGTAAAATAATAGATCCTAAATATTTAACTTTAGCAAGGGAAGCTTCTAAATTTTTAACAAAAAGAAATCTAGATTTAGTTTTTGGAGCAGCAAGTTATTCAATGATGGGAGAATGTTATCATGCTTTTGCTGAAGAAGGAAGAGATATTGAAGCATTCACTGTAGAAAAATATAAAGATGACTTAAAAGAATTACCAAAAGCTCACACCCATTTAGTAAATGACACATTAGTAAGATTTAAATGGATGTATAATATATCAGATATAATTCTTATACTTCCAGGAGGAATAGGGACAATCGCTGAATTTGCAAGTGCTTTAGAAGAATATAGAAGTGAAGATAAAAAGAAATTAATATTACTTTATAACTATGAAGGATTTTATGATGAAATAATCAAGTGGTTAGGCAGTGCAAAAAATTTAGGATTTATTTCTGGAGAATTATTTGATGACTTTAAAATAGTAAATAATTTAGAAGAATTAAAAATTTATGTAGACGAATTCATGAATGAAATAAATTAGATATTAAGAAGGCGGAGGAATTATTAATGAAAATGGACGAAATAGTAAATTATTGTAAACAATATGGATTTATATATCAAGGAAGTGAAATTTATGGAGGACTATCTAATACTTGGGATTACGGCCCTCTTGGTAGAGAATTAAAACAAAATATAAAAGATGCTTGGCACAAAAAATTTGTTCAAGAAAACTTTTATAATTACGGATTAGATTCTGCAATTCTAATGAATCCAGAAGTTTGGGTAGCAAGTGGTCATGTTGCTTCTTTTGCAGATCCCCTTATAGATTGTAAAAAATGTAAAAGCCGTTATAGAGCAGATAAACTTATTGAAGATTATACTGATGGAGTAGAAACAGCAGATGGATGGGAAAATATTCAATTAGAAAATTATATTAGAGAAAATAAAATAACTTGTCCTAAATGTGGTGAAAATGACTTCACTCCAATTAGAAAATTTAATTTACTTTTTGAAACTCATCAAGGAGTAACAGAAGATGCTAAAAGTAAAGTTTATTTAAGAGGAGAAACTGCTCAAGGAATATTTGTTAATTTTCTAAATGTTCAAAGAAGCATGCGTGCTAAAGTTCCTTTCGGAATAGCTCAAATAGGAAAAAGTTTTAGAAATGAAATAACTCCAGGAAACTTTATATTTAGAACAAGAGAATTTGAACAAATGGAATTAGAATTTTTCTGTAAACCAGGAACAGACTTAGAATGGTTTGGATATTATAAAAATTATTGTATGGACTTTTTAAAAAGTTTAGGAATAAAAAAAGAAAATTTAAGATTTAGAGATCATAAAAAAGAAGAATTGTCATTTTATAGTAAAGCAACTACTGATATAGAATATTTATTCCCAATGGGATGGGGAGAATTATGGGGTATAGCTGATAGAACAGATTACGATTTAGGTGTTCATATGGAACATTCTTCAAAAGACTTAAGATATTTAGACCCAGAAACTAATGAAAAATATCTTCCATACGTAATTGAACCATCAGTAGGTGTCGATAGATTATTCTTAGCCTTAATTTGTAATGCTTACGAAAATCAAGAATTAACAAATGGAGAAACTAGAGAGCTTTTGAAAATACATCCTTATTTAGCACCAATAAAAGCTACAATACTTCCATTAGTAAAGAAATTTCACTCTGAGAAAGCTCAAGAAATTTATGCCAATTTATGTTCAGAATTTATGGTAAGCTACGATGAAGCAGGTAGTATTGGAAAAAGATATAGAAGATGTGACGCTATAGGTACACCATTTGCAATTACTGTAGATGATGATACCGTTAATAACGGTACTGTAACAGTAAGAAATAGAGATACTATGGAACAAATAGTATTAAAAGTAGATGAAGTAGCAGACTTTATAAAAGACAAAATTAAATTTTAAAGACTTTTAAGTCTTTATATTGCCTAGTAGCCAAGTGGTAAGGCAGTGGACTCTGA